>NZ_JAAHGM010000039.1:0-67045 GCF_010692625.1 Okeania sp. SIO2C2 | reverse complement strand
GTCGGTTTCAAATCCACTCTTGCTAGCCATCGATATATTGTAGAACGTCCCACTTTATAGATTCTGGAGGCCGATAAAATACTTCCTCCCTGTTCAATATAATCAATGACTCTTGTTCGTAAATCTACACTGTAAGACATTCTTTAAATGATTTATTCTGGTTTATATTTTACTCTTTATATTGTACCACTCTTATTCGGAATGACTATAATTTGGAAATAGCCGATGTTATTAGACATCTCCGATAATATAATGTTTCTCAACCTAATGAGGTAGACCTATACTTATTTATCTTCTATTCCCTATTCCCTCTAATAATAGTTATGAACACCAGATATAATTGTCAATTTAAAACAGCTATTAGAAATCATGGAATTAGCAAAAGTAATCTAAGCAAACAGCACTCATCAGTCAGCTATCAGCTAGTCTAATAAGGTCGCAACTGGGGACTTCAGCTTGATTACCTTTAAAGGAGAAAAAAGCAATTTTATTAAAGCTTCAGAGTACGAATCTCTCGTTGGAAATGTAGTATAAGTTAAACGAATGCTTGCTTCATTTAAAAAGCTGAATGCTAGCGTATTCCGCAGGAATAACTGACCGCTAATAGTTGAATACTTACAAAGTAATTTAGTATGACTAAGCTCAAAATGAACAAAAAAATAAATCTAATAAATTTATCTCAAAAAGCAGAATTATATTTAACTCAAGGAAAATTAGAAGAGGCAATATTAGCTTGTAATCAAGTATTAGAAATAGTGTCAGATTTTCTAGCCATCTATAAAACATTGGGAAATATTTTTCACAAAATTGGTGAAATAGACAAAGCAAAAGAATGGTATCTCAAAGCAATAAGTCAACAGCCAGAATGGGCAGAAGTTCATGCAAATTTGGGCAGCTTATATGCCCAAGAAAAACAATGGCAATTAGCAATAAAATCTTACCAAGAAGCCATCAGCATCAAACCAAATGTACCAGGTTTTTATCGGAACTTAGGAAAAATATGGCAACAAATAGGAAAAAGAGAATTAGCCAAAGATTGTCAGGAACAAGCATTAAGTTTAGAAGCTCAATATCCTCAAGCCTCAGAATATTTAAAACAGGGAAAAAGTTGGCTAGAAAATGAGGAAATAGAATCAGCGATCGCTAATTTCCAAAAAGCCATAAAATTAAATCCATCTTTGGCAAATGCCTATCAAAATTTAGGCGACGCTGTTGCTAAACAAGGAGAGTTAACTGAAGCAATAAATTATTATCAAAGATCAATTCAAATTCAACCTAATTTGTGGGTAGCTCACCATAAACTAGGAAAAATATTTCAAGAAATAGGAGAGTTAGATGCAGCTATTAGTAGTTTCCACCTCTCTATAGAAATTAATCCAAATTTTCCTTGGTCTTACAAAAAATTGGCAGATATTCTCCAAGAAAAAGGAGAATTAGAATCAGCAGAAAAATATTATCAGAAAGTAATAGACATCAAATTTGATGTTTGGGAAGTTCACCGTAAATTAGTAGAAATTCAGCAACAAAAAGGAAACTTAGACAGAGCTATTTCTAGTTGTAAACGAGTCATAGAAATTAATCCCGCCTTAACTTGGTTTTATCAGAGATTAGGAGATAATTTATCAAACTTGGAACCACACGATCTAGCTATAGATTATTACCGAAGCTTACTAGAAACTGAACCAAATAATATAAAATGGCTCCACGATATAGGACAAAGGCTAGTAAAACTTCAAGAATGGGATGAAGCAATTATTATTTATCGTCGTGCGATAGAATTAGAAGCAAATAACCATTTATTTCACAGAAGATTAGCAGACGCTTTACAAGAAAAAGGATTATTAGATGAAGCAATTTCTAGTTATAAAACAGCCATAAACATTAATCCCAATTTATCTTGGTCATATTACAACTTAGGAGAAACACTAAGGAAATTAACCAAGTGGGATGAAGCAATAATTGCTTACCGTCATGCTATAGAGTTAGAAGCAAATAATCATTTATTTTACAGAAGATTAGCAGACGCTTTACAAGAAAAAGGATTATTAGATGAAGCAATTTATAATTATCAAAAAGCCATAGAAATTAATCCCAAATCTTGTTGGCACTATGCAGCATTAGGAAATGTTTATCTTCAACTGGAGAATTTATCAGAAGCTATACCATGTTTAATTCAAGCTCTAAAAATTAGACCAGACTATTACGATGTTCATAAAAAAATAGAATTTATTCTCAAAAAACAAGACCGCCACAAAGAAGCTCACCTCTGGAAAACTAACCAAAAATTACCGCATAATTGGCTAAGAAAGTTTTTAAATTTAACAGAAGATTGGGAAATTACTTCTGAGTCTGCACAAAAAAATCTTACTCGGATAAACATCTATTCAAGTACTCAATTTAATCTGTTATTATCTCAAACAATAGAGCAAAAAAAACATCATTATTTCCTAGATAAAAAAGCCAACTCAGCGGAAGCTTTTGTAGTAGTAATTCCCGAAGGTAGAGGTAGTATTGATTTAGCAACAAGTGCAGTTATTACTTCAGACAATAAGTTGGTAAGAGATGTTTCTACAGGTTGTTCTGAAGTGATTATATCTTCTGAGGAATTACCTCCGATTAATTATATAGATGGTACAGTGGCATTTTTATCAGCAAAGTGGGGAGGATTCATGTATTTCCACTGGATGTTTGATGTAGTTACACGGATAGATTTGCTGCGTCGAACTAACCTAATAATAGATAAATTTGTCTTTACCAGATGTGATAAAAAGTTTCAAATAGAAACCATTGCTGCTCTGGGAATTAAACAATCTCAAATCATAGAAAGCCGATTTTTTCCTCATATAAAAGCTCAGAAATTAGTTGTACCTTCTTCCTATAAATCTCAGAAAGGAAATCTGAGAGTCAGCAAATGGGGTTGTGAGTTTTTGCGAAGTTTATTTATCAAATCACAAACTATCATAAAATCATCTCGTAAGCCAGAACGAATATATATAAGTCGAAAGTTTGCATCATGGCGACGAGTTCTTAATGAAGAAGAAGTAGTTAATTTGTTAGAAAAATTTGGTTTTATTAGTCTCTCCCTAGAATCAATGTCTATTGCAGAACAAGCATTATATATGGTAGCTGCAAAAGTGATAGTAGCACCTCATGGAGGTGGACTAACAAACCTCGTATTTTGTAGTCCAGGAACAAAAGTGATTGAGATTTTTTCTCCAAAGTATATTACTAATTTTTACTGGGAAATTAGCAATTTATGTAGGTTATCACACTATTACTTAATAGGTGAAAATTTTGAAGATGATAATTCAGGTAAAGTTCCTTGGAAACCAGATATTATTGTAAATTTAACAAGGTTAAAAAAAATGATGAAGTTTGCAGAAGTTGAATTAATTTAGGCAATATTGGCAATTTCAAAGGTAAGTATTTCCTACGGAATACTTCGCAAACGGTTTACACTACCACTTAATTAGTAAAGATTTTGAAAGTGACAATTCAGATAAAACTCAGTGGAGACCAGATATTATTGTTAATATTAAACGGGTATTAAAAATTCTAGAGTTAGCAGAAATTTAGAAAGTATCTATAAATAAAATGAATACAAAAAAAATTGCACTGGGTTTATATCAACAGGCAGAATTATATCTAGAACGAGGAAAATTAGAAACATCACACCATTTATGTAACCAAGTAATAGAGATACAATCAAATTTTTCTCCTGTCTATAATACTCTGGGAAAAGTTTTACAAGCAATGGAAAAATTAGACTTAGCAAAACAAAATTATCAACAAGCGATCGCCATAAATTCTAACTTAGTAGAAGCTCATATTAATTTAGGTAATTTATTTACTCAACAACAACAATGGCAAGCTGCAATTGAGAGTTACGATCGAGCAATTCAGTTAAACCCAAACCAAGCAGAAATTCATCACAAATTAGGAGAAGTATTCCTGCAATTAAAAAAATGGGATGAAGCTGTCATTGCATATCAAAAAGCTACAGAACTAAATCCAAATTTTTCCTGGTCTTTCCATAAATTAGGAAAAGCATTCCTCCAATTAAAAAAATGGGATGAAGCTGTCATTGCATATCAAAAAGCTACAGAACTAAATCCAAATTTTTCCTGGTCTTTCCATAAATTAGGAGAAGTATTCCTCCAATTAGAAAAATGGGATGAAGCTGTCATTGCCTACAACAGATTTATTGAACTAAATCCAGATTTTCCTTGGTCTTATCAAAAATTAGGCACAGCTTTTATGCAGCTAGAAAAATGGGAAGAAGCTGTCAAAGTTTATCGTATTGCTATTGAATTAAAGCCAGATTTATATTTACCCCACAAAAATTTAGGGGATGCTTTAATGCAATTATCAAAATGGTCGGAAGCAGTAACAGCTTATCGCCGAACTATAGAAATAGAACCTAATATAGATGTGGCTTACTATAATTTAGGTGAAGCTTTAGTCAAACTTGAAAAATGCTCAGAAGCAGCAGCAGTCTACCGTCAAATTATTAAAATAAACCCTAACTCTTATTTGCCTTACAATAAATTAGCAGCAGCATTAGTTAAGCTAGCTGAAATAGAAAAAAACAGAAAAATTGAAATTTATTCAGAAGCGATCGCTTGTTATGAAACCTCAATCAAAATTCAACCAAATCAAAGAGAAAATTATCATCAATTAGCAGATATTTTACAAAAACAAGGAAAATTAGAGCCAGCAGTTGATAGTTATATAGAAGCTATAAAATTCAAACCAGATGTACCTTGGTCTTATAACAATATCGGGGAAATATTAATGAAATTAAAAAGGTGGAATCAAGCAATATTCACCTTTTTGACTGCCTTAAATATGGAAAAAAATATGCCTTGGATATATCAGACACTAGGAGAAGCATTAGCACAAATATCTCAAAGTAGTTTAGAAGATAAAATTAACTATTATTGTTCTGCGCTTCAAAACCATCGGTCAGAGATAATTAATTCTAAATTAGTGCTTCATTTGCCACGAAATTCAGAATTATATCTATATTTAGGAAATTCCCTCAGCAAAAAAGAGCAATATAAAGGGGCAGTCATTATTTATAATATGGCTCTGCAACTGGAAGTAAATGACCAAGAAATTACAAATCAACTTCAGAAAGCTTTAGAGAAAAAATTAGAGTTAAAACTAGAAGTAGAAAGATATCGTAGAGCTATCGAAAAAAATCCAAAATCTTCTAAATATTACTATGATTTAGCCATAGCTCTGACTCGAGAAGAAGAATTGGAAAAAGCAAGTCTAGCTTTCCTCAAAGCCATCAAGTTAAACCCAGAAATTAACTGGTCTTATAATCGTTTCTGGAATTACTTAAAACAGTCCGATAAGCTTGATGAAGTAGTCAGTTTTTATCATCAAATTATTCAAAAGAAACTACACTCCGTTTTATCTCACTTAAACCTAGGAGAAGTTCTCAGCGAGCAAGGTAAAATTGACTCAGCAGTCACCTCTTATCGTACTGCTTGTTACGAGCAAACTTTAAAATCTCATCCCAATTTCGTGAAAAAATATTGGCATCAAGAACAAGTAACAAATCCTAACTTTATAATTATTGGCACTGGCAAAAGTGGCACTACTTCTCTATATAACTATCTCACTCAACATCCTCAAGTTTTACCTGCCATTAAAAAAGAAATATATTTTTGGTCGAGACATTTTGACAAAGGAATAAATTGGTACTTAGCTCATTTTCCTCCCATTCCAAAAGCAACAAAATTTTTAACAGGAGAAGCAACTCCTACCTATATTAATAGTTGGCAGACCCCGACACGACTATTTAGTATTTTCCCCAAAATAAAGTTGATTATAATTTTGCGAAACCCAGTAGATAGAGCAATTTCTCACTATTATCACGAAGTCAGATCGAAGATGGAAAATAAATCTTTATCAGAAGCAATATATTCCCAGTTAGAAAGACTTCAGCAAATGTCTGAATCTACTCTTGAGCAAGCTTACTGGAATCATATCTCTTACTATATAAGTTATGGAGTTTATGTAGAATTTATCAAAAAATGGATGACTATTTTTCCCAGAAAACAATTCCTGATTTTAAGAAGCGAAGACTTTTATCAAAACCCAGCAACTATCATGGAAAAAGTTTTTAACTTTCTAGATTTACCCAAACATCAACTCAAAAATTATCAGAAATTAAATTCTGGTTCTTATCCTACTCTTCCTCAATCAATTCACAAGAGTCTAAGTAATTATTTTCAACCCTATAATCAAAAGCTTGAAGCATATTTAGGTATGAAGTTTAATTGGGAATAGGGAGTAGGGAGTAGGGAGTAGGGAGTAGGGAGTAGGTAGTAGGAAAGAGGGGATAGAGATTAATATTGAACTGTACCTCACCATCTTAAAAAGTTCTGTAAGTATTGGTTAACATCTATATTTTATTCAGAATATTTTTCCCAGAGAACAATTTTTAATCTCGAAAAGTGAATATATGAAAACCCCGCAGCAACAGCCAAACAAATTTTTGATTTTTTAGGTCTAACAAATGATCGACTTTGAGAATACAAAAACTATTATCCTGGTTCTTATTCTTCAATTAATTCTAGTCTCCTTATACCAAGCGTGAAAAAAGAATGTTATGAATAATTGGGATAACTAAAATATTTTACAGGAGATATCCCTTTAACTAAAAAGATAATTTTCAATCTAAAAAATAGTATAAAAGCCATTAATTATGACTCCAGACTTCAGACTCCAGACTACTCTAGAATATATTTATTCAAAAGTGAACGAAGATTTTTCCCAGAGAACAATTTTTAATCTCGAGAAGTGAACATATGAAAACCCCGCAGTAACAGCCAAACAAATTTTTGATTTTTTAGGTCTAACAAATGATCGACTCTGAGAATACAAAAACTATTACCGAATAATTAATAATTAATAATTATTAATTATTAATTATTCAGCTAATTCCGCATCCCCTTTCAAGGGAAAAAAAGCGGTCGTTAGTGCAGCTTCCCGTAGGGTGGGATAGATGGGTTTCCTAACCATATCCAATCGACCAAGAGAAGAAATAATATTTCCTTATATTCAATTCCGTAACGGTTTTAACCAGAGGTAATTATCCATTATCCATTATCCATTATCCATTAATGAACCTGGTTCTTATTTTTTTCTTTTGGGTTTAATACCCCATCGTCTACACTGTGTTAGCAATTGCTTGGGGTATGAGTCCCCATCCATTTTTTCTTCCTTCTTCTTTCTTCCTTCTTCCTTCTGACTACTCTAGAATTATGCCCTCAAATACAGACTTACAAACAATAGTATTACAAAACCAAAAACAGGCAGAAACTTATTTATCCCAAGGCAAAATAGAATCAGCGATCGCCTGTTATGAAAAAATTCTAGAACTTCAACCTGAACATTGGGGAATTTACCAAAAATTGGGAGATATTTACCTCCAAGAAGAAAATTTTTCACAGGCTATTACTATTTACCAAAATGCCATTCAACTTAATCCTAATTTTCCCTGGTTCTATCACAAATTAGGAGAAGCTTTAATACAATTTCAACAGTGGGAAAAAGCTGTCACAGCATATCAACGTGCGATAGAACTTAACCCGGATTTTTCTTGGTCATATCAGAAACTCGGAGAAAGCTTTATTCAACTATCAAAATGGGATTTAGCAACTACAGCATTTAGACAGGCAATTAAACTGAATCCTGATTTTTATTTATCTTACGAAAAATTAGGAGAAGTACTGACTCAACAAGATAATTTACATGAAGCAGTAACTGCCTACCAAAAAGCTATCAAAATTAATCCTAATTCCTACTGGTCTCACAATAAATTAGGAGAAACTTTAATTAAATTAGGTAAATTAGACCAAGCTGAGAAAACTCTGCACAAAGCTATAGAAATTAATCCTAATATTTACTTTGCTCACCATAATTTAGGAGAAGTTTTATTCAAACAACAAAGAGAAACAGAAGCCATTGTCAAATATCATCAAGCAATCAAAATTAACCCTAATTCTTATTGGTCTCATAACTCATTAGGAGATACTTTAGTAAAATTAGAAAATTGGGAAGAAGCCATAACAGCATACCGTCGTGCCATAGAAATTAATCCTAATTATTATTGGTCTTATAATTCATTAGGAGACGTTCTAGAAATCACAGGAAAATCAGACCAAGCAATTACCAGTTACTTAAAAGCAATAGAACTTAATCCAGAAATAGATAGACCTCATTTATGTTTATGGAACTTGTTTCTCAAACAAGATAAATGGGAAAAAGCAGAAAAAATCTACCGCCAAGAAATTGAAAAAAATCCTCATAACTATTGGCTATGGAATTACCTAGGAAATACCCTAGTAAAACAACAAAGATTAGATGAAGCGATCGCCTCTTATCAAAAAGCTATTTCTATTCAACCTCATATTTCTGAAATTTATCAATTTTTAGGAGATGCTTTTATTCAACAACAAAAGTGGGATGAAGCTGCTGTTGTTTATCTACGCGCTGTAGAACTTAATCCTGAATTATCCTGGTCAAATTATAATTTATGGCATACTTTAGAACGTTGCAGAAAATTAGGTGAAGTAGTCAATTTCTACCGACAATTTATTCAGCAAAATCCAGATTCATTTTTGTCTTATATAAATCTCGGAGAAATTCTGACAAAAAAGAATCAAATAGATGAAGCAATTATTTGTTACCAAACTGCTTGTTACCAACAAACTTTAAAATCTTACCCCTCCCTTTGCCAAAAACAGTGGAATTTGACAGACATTCAAAATCCTAACTTTCTAATTATTGGAGTAGGAAAAGGAGGAACTACCTCTTTATTTAGTTATCTAATCCAACATCCTCAAATTTTATCCCCCGTTGTCAAAGAAATAAATTTTTGGTCGATGAATTTTGACAAAGGAATAAATTGGTATCTCTCTCATTTTCCTGCCATTTCAAACCATGAAAATTTAATCACTGGAGAAGCAAGTCCTAGTTACTTAGGAAATTGGGAAGCACCAGACAGAATATTTAATTACTTTCCCAAAATAAAATTAATAATTATGTTGAGAAACCCCGTAGATAGAGCTATTTCTCACTACTATCATTGGCGAAGGATAAATAGAGAAAATCGCCCTTTAGAAACAGCATTAAATGAAGAATTAGAAAATTGGCAAATGATTTATAAAAATTCTCCCTTAGACACCAATTATTGGCATCATGGATTATATTATTTAGGCACTGGCATATACATAGATTTTATCCACAATTGGATGAGAATATTTCCTCAAGAACAAATTCTAATTTTGCCCACAGAAGAATTTTATCGAACTCCAACAACCATGATGAAACGAGTCTTTGATTTTCTCGGTCTGCCAAATTATAAAGTTCCTGACTACAAGAAATTAAATTTAGGTTCATATCCCCCTATAAGTAAATCACTGCATCAAAAATTGACCAACTTCTTTCGACCTCATAATCAAAAATTAGAGGAGTATTTAGGGATAAAATTTAACTGGGAAAGTTGAAATGGATGACTAAAAGTTAGGAGAAAAATTTCGAGAAAAACAGTAGGGTGAAGCTCTTAATTTCTCCTACAACTATGATCGAACGAGTATTTGATTTTCTGAATTTGCCAAACCATCAAATTCCCGACTACCAAAAATTAAACGGAGGATATTATCCACCTATCAAGAAATTACTGCCTCAAAAATTTAGAGATTTCTCTCAAGCTGAAATTCACAACTATGAATCAGACTTACAGATGAAATTTAACTGGGAAACTAGAGATAGATGGTTAAAAGTTAGGAGAAAAATTTCGAGAAAAGCAGTGCCATAAAGCTCTTAATTTCTTCCACAACTATGGTGAAAGGAGTCTTTGATTTTCTCAATTTGCCCCACTATCAAATTCCCCACTACCAAAAATTCAAAGGAATCTTTGATTTTCTCAATTTGCCAAACTATCAAATTTCCAACTACCAGAAATTTAACTGAAGGTCTTATCCATCTATCAAGAAATTACTGCCTCAAAAACTGAGAGATTTTTTTCTAGCTGAAATTTACAAATTAGAATCAGACTTAGAATAGATGATTAAAAGTTAGGAGAAAAATTTCGAGAAAAGCAGTGCCATAAAGCTCTTAATTTCTCCCACAACTATAATCAAACGAGTCTTTGATTTTCTCAATTTGCCCCACTATCAAATTCCCGACTACCAAAAAATTCAACGTAGAGTCTTATCCACCTATTAAGAAATTGCTTCACCAAAAATTGAGAGATTTCTCTCAAGCTAAAATTCACAACTATGAATCAGACTTACAGATGAAATTTAACTGGGAAACTAGAGATAGATGATTAAAAGTTAGGAGAAAAATTTCGAGAAAAGCAGTGCCATAAAGCTCTTAATTTCTCCCACAACTATAATGAAACGAGTCTTTGATTTTCTCAATTTGCCAAACTATCAAATTTCCAACTACCAGAAATTTAACTGAAGGTCTTATCCATCTATCAAGAAATTACTGCCTCAAAAATTGAGAGATTTCTCTCAAGCTGAAATTCACAACAAAGCAGTGCCATAAAGCTCTTAATTTCTCCCACAACTATAATGAAACGAGTCTTTGATTTTCTCAATTTGCCCCACTATCAAATTCCCGACTACCAAAAAATTCAACGTAGAGTCTTATCCACCTATTAAGAAATTGCTTCACCAAAAATTGAGAGATTTCTCTCAAGCTGAAATTCACAAACTAGAATCAGACTTACAGATGAAATTTAACTGGGAAACTAGAGATAGATGATTAAAAGTTAGGAGAAAAATTTCGAGAAAAGCAGTGCCATAAAGCTCTTAATTTCTCCCACAACCATGATGAAACAAGTCTTTGATTTTCTCAATTTGCCCAACCATCAAATTCCCCACTACCAAAAATTTAACTGAAGGTCTTATCCATTTATAAAGTTCCTGACTACCGAAAATTAAACTTAGGATCTTATCCACCTATCAATAAATCACTTCACCAAAAATTGACCAATTTATTTCGACCTCATAATCAAAAATTAGAGGAGTATTTAGGGATGACATTTAACTGGGAAACTTAGAGATGAATGACTCAGAGTTAGGAAAAAAATTTCGATAACAACAGTAGGTTTAAGCTGTTAATTTCTCCCACAACCATGATGAAACGAGTATTTGATTTTATGAATTTGCTTAACCATCAAATTCCCGACCACCAGAAATTCAATGGAGGGTTTTATCTATCTATCAAGAAATTACTTCAGCAAAAATTGAGAGATTTCTTTCTACCTCATCATCAAAAATTAGAATCAGACTTACAGATGACATTTAATTGGGAAAATGGAAGATGAAAAGAGTATTTGATTTTCTGAATTTGCCCAACTATCAAATTCCCGACTACCAGAAATTTAACTTATGCTCCTATCCACTTATTAGGAAATTATTGCCTCAAAAATTTAGATATTTCTTTCAAGCTGAAATTCACAACTTAGAATCAGACTTAGATATGAAATTTAACTGGGAAACTAGAGATAGATGACTCAGAGTTAGGAAAAAAATTTCGAGAAAAGCAGTGCGATAAAGGTCTTAATTTCTCCCACAACACCTGATGAAAGGAGTCTTTGATTTTCTCAATTTGCCCAACCATCAAATTCCCTACTACCAAAAATTCAACGGAGGATATTATCCACCTATCAAGAAATTACTGCCTCAAAAATTGAAGCTCTTAATTTCTCCCACAACACCTGATGAAAGGAGTCTTTGATTTTCTCAATTTGCCCAACCATCAAATTCCCCACTACCAAAAATTCAACGGAGGGTTTTATCCACCTATCAAGAAATTACTGCCTCAAAAATTTAGAGATTTCTCTCAAGCTGAAATTCACAAACTAGAATCAGACTTAGAGATGACATTTAACTGGGAAAATGGAAGATGACAGGAGTATTTGATTTTTTCAATTTGCCAAACTATCAAATTCTTGACTACCAGAAATTAAACTTAGACTCTTATCCGCTTATCAAGAAATTACTGCCTCAAAAATTTAGAGATTTCTTTCGAGTTGAAATTCACAAACTAGAATCAGGCTTAGAGATGATATTTAATTGGAAAATTTGAAATGGATGACTACGAATTAGGAGAAAAATTCCGAGAACAACAACAGTGGGATAAAGCCGTTAATGCCTACCATCAAGCAATAAAGATCGACCCAAATTTTTCTTGGTCTTACTATAAATTAGGGCAAGCTTTGACTAAACTACAAAAATGGGATGAAGCTATTACAGCTTACCGTCAAGCCATCAAATTAAATCCTGATTTTCCCTGGTCTTACCATAACTTAGGAAATGCCCTTATTAAACTAGAAAAATACTCAGAAGCTGTCGTTGCTTACCGTCAAATTATTAAAATTAATCCTGATAGTTATTGGGATTACAATAAATTAGGAGAAGCACTGGTTAATGTTGGAGAATTTGAGCAAGCTATTGTTTCTTATCAAACAGCAATTCAACTCAAACCAGAACTTAAAGGTACTCATCAAAAATTAGCAGATATTCTCTTTCAAATTGGCAAACTAGAAGCAGCAGAAATAGCATATCGTCAAGCAATAAAACTAAATCCAGAAGTGGTTTGGTATCGCCAATGTCTGGGAGATGTTTTACTTAAACAAAAAAAATTAGATGAAGCGATCGCTACTTATTTGGAGGTTGCTCAAGTTAGACCAGATTTACCTTGGATGCACCTACAGTTAGGAGATGCTTTTGCCCAACTTTCTCAATCAAACTTAGATGAAACTATCAATTATTATTGTCAAGCTATTAAAAATCCAGATAAATATCCTATTTATCAAACAGCACTATATCTCATCAGAGAAAATCCAGAACTATACCTAAAATTAGGAACAGCTTTAGCACAAGCAAATCAGATTTCTGGAGCCATCATTATCTATTATATGTTGCGAGAAATTTTCCCTAGTAAGAATCAAATAGATATCTTTCAGGAATTAGAAAAAATATTACGGCAAAAAATTCAACTAGAACAAGATTTAAACTCATATTATGTTGCTGTAGAAACTAATCGAGATAGCCAATCTTACTATTATCTAGGATTAGCTCTAACTCAACAAAAAAAATGGTTAGAAGCTTCTATTGCCTATCATCGTGCCATAGAAATTAATCCTGATTTTGCTTGGTGGTCTGATACTCGTCTCTGGGAAACTTTTGAAAAATTAGGCAAACTTGAGGAGACAGTAAATTTATTTCAGAAACTTATTGAAAATCAAAATAATTCAGTTTCCACTTACCTAAACTTAGCAGAAGCTTTAACTCAAGTAGACAGAACTAATGAAGCGATCAAATATTATCAAACAGCTTCTAAACATTATATTTATAAAACCCATCCCACCTTTGTTAAACAACACTGGAACTCAGAACAATTATCTGAAGCCAACTTTCTAATTATTGGGGTAGGCAAAGGAGGAACCACCTCTCTTTATAGCTATATAACTAAACATCCCCAAATTTTACCTGCCATCAAAAAAGAAATACATTTTTGGTCTTTCAATTTCCATAGAGGTATAGATTGGTATCGGGCACATTTCCCTTCCATTTCAGAGTCAAAAAAATTTTTAACTGGAGAAGCAAGTACTACCTATTTTGATGCTCAATATGCCGCCTGTAGACTCTTTCATTTTTTTCCCAAAACCAAGCTAATTCTCATTATGAGAAATCCTGTCGATCGAGCAATTTCTCATTACTATCATCAAGTACGTTTAAATAAAGAATTTCGTTCTTGTGAAGTAGCTATTAACTCTCAACTTGAAAAACTCAGCAAAATTTCTCATCCTAATTATTGGAATTTTGCAGGAGATTATATTGCTTCTGGAGTATATGTAGAATTCCTCAAGAAATGGTTAGCTATTTTTCCTAGAGAACAATTACTAATTTTGAAAAGTGAAGACTTTTATCGTGACTCGGCAACTACCATGAAACAAGTTTTCGACTTTCTAGGTTTGCCAGATTATCAAATACCAGATTATCCAAAATTAAATGCTGGTTCTTATTCTTCTATTAGTAAGTCACTTCGACAAAAATTAAGTGATTATTTTCAACCTCATAATCAGCGTTTAGAAGCATATTTGGGGATAAAATTTAATTGGTAGAAAGTAAGCATTCAGCTGTCAGCTATCAGCTATCAGCTATTAATTCATTTATTAAGTAATTAACTTATGTAGAACAACCTTTTTGCTAATTAGCAGCCCAGTTAATGTTAATTATTCTTATGTTTAATTCTCCCCCACTCCCTCACTCCCTGACCTATCCGTATATCCGTGCCATAATCCCTGTGAGCCACTCCCCTACTCCCAGGCTCAAGAAAATTTTGTCAATGGCTAGAATTACTTAAGTATTTGCACTTGTTCAAAATTTGTTTTTTTGAGATTATATCTCTCGGCTGAAAATTGGCATATTTAAGATGTTATTAACGTAAATACTAGGTTATAGCCTTGTATTGAAGAGTCTATTCTTAGGTTTAAGCACAAAATTGGCACAATATCTTATGTACAGACTATGTACTAAATCGCTGAAACAACGCAAGCTCGTGAAATATTTTGTAATAATTTGAGGAAAATTAGACTACTTTGATTTAGAGAAATAATATTAAAAGCTGATTTAATTAGTAAAAGCTATATCGAGCGATCGCGATTTAGTTTTGTTTTTGAAAGTTACTTTGCAATGCTCTGAAAAAGTCAAACGGAAAGTAGTAATAATTTTCTAATTGCTTTGTCATACTATAATTCCTTGGAGCGATCGCTCTATTTCTGGATTTTTCTGTGTTGAGTAAATCAGGAAAAGTCTATCAAGAAAGATTCAGGTAGGGGAACTCTTGGATTGGTGGCGTACAGAATTCGGATGAAAATTATTTACGACTGGCGGATGAGTCAGTGGGAAAAGAAAGATTCAGTAAGTGAAAATTTTTCCTAAACTTTTCTGTATATTGCTCAAGCTATGCCTCCCACATTCTCCCTATATGAATCCTTAGTTCAACAAAACATTGCCAATTTTGGAGTTGGATTTTGATGGAGATTTTGCTGGAATTAGAGGATGTTTATAACTAAAGATTTGCTGTGTTACGTTTTTCTATTTCAGCAATTGATAATAATAATGTGTCTTCTATTTCTTGTCTAACTTCTCGACTGACATAACAATCACTCTTGAGGCAATTTAAAAGTAGTCCGTTGGCATAATAATACTCTTGTAAGGCAAAAGGCTGCTCATAGTTAAACTGCCAATCGTGACAAATATTGCCATATTTAATTATTAATTTTCTTAATTTATCACTACAAGCTTGACCATTAGTTTTCAACCATTCCTCAAATTTTTCCTTTGGTTGATTAAAATTTGGTAATTCAGATTTTAGCTTATGTCTCCCACATTCTCTCTATAGCAATATGATTTTAGTTGTGAGATATTGGAGACTTTTGTTTTAAGGAATAGGGAATAGGGAAAAAACGAATATATAAGAATAAGAAAACTGCTATATTCTATGGTTTAAGGGAAAACTTCAATTCTTACTTCTGATTCCTGATTGCTATATATGAATTCTTAGTTCAACAAAAAATTGCCAATTTTGGAGTTGGATTTTGATGGAGATTTTGCTGGAATTAGAGGATGTTTATAACTAAAGATTTGCTGTGTTACGTTTTTCTATTTCAGCAATTGATAATAATAATGTGTCTTCTATTTCTTGTCGAACTTCTCGGCTGACATAACAATCACTGTTGAGGCAATTAAAAAGTAATCCATTGGCATAAAAATATTCTCTCAAGGCAAAACGCTGCTCATCATTAAACTGCCAATCGTGACAAATATTTCGATATTTTATTATTAATTTTCTGAATCTATTACCCCAAGGTTGACCATTGATTTTCAACCATTCCTCACACTTTTCCTTTGGTTGATTAGAATTTGGTAATTCAGATTTTAGTTGATGTAATTTTTGTTTAAATTCTAAGTCTATTGGATACTCAATAATACTGTCAATTATATTTTTTGTACTAGATGGATACTCAATAATACTGTCAATTATATTTTTTGTACCAGAATTAGGCTCAAAAGACATTTTTACCGAAGATAACAATTTATATAATTCTACATCGAGCATAAAACCAGAGTGCTTAAACCTTTCTTCAAACATCAAATCGTTCAAAAAAATACTCGTTTCGTTAAAACTATCTATAAATTCTTGATAAAGATATCTGATATTCTTAAGCTCAGATTCTTCAGTTGATTTTGAAGCTTCCTTTAAGAAAAAAAAATTAACACTAGATAGACATTCCCAGAAAAAGAATCCAACTCGAATATCCAAATATTTTACCGAAATATTACCCATAAGAGACTTTTCATTTACCCATCTCAAAAAATCCTGCAATTTTTCATCTCCACTTAAAATTCCATCTACCTTTTCCTTCATTAACAACAACAAACCATCAGCATTAGAAGACATTCCAACCGCAAATAAAAATACCTCTTGCCAACGATAGTCAGTAAGATGACTAACTAAACTTTTCAACGCCTCCTCCGAAGAATTTTTGCCAATAATAAATTCCCTAGCAGTAAAATATTCGTGAAAAGTCAAATGGGAAAAAGAATAAACACTTTTCGCACGTTCAACTAATAACCCATGCTGAGATTCTATAGAACGCAAAACAACTTCACTATCCAGTTGTAAAGCTTCCTCATCAGTATTAGCTCCAGGCAAATTACAAATATAATCAGTGATATATTTCTCAGCTACTTTCTGCTTAAAGAAAAGCTCTCCATTCTCAAAAGTAATCCAGGCGATTTTACTCAATAAATCCTCCTTCCTTTGAGGCGATAATTTCCCATAAACTTGACGACGTTGAATTCCACGCTTGGCATCCCATTTTTTTAATAGCGCATCTAAATCCTTCCTTATATAACTCAGAACGATTTGCTGGAAAATCTCCAGACTCCTCAAATACCAAACATAAAAGAGTCAATAATAAAGGATTTGTCGCCAGTTCCAAAACTCGCTCATTTTCTCGTACCTGTTCCAGAAAATATTCAGGTTTTACAGACTTATTTTCAAACCAATTATTAGCAAACCTCGATATTTGTTCATCATCAAAATCAGCAACCTCCACCTCAGTGAACTTATCAAACGTATATTCTCTCGCTGCTATTCGACAAGTAATAATAAAATGATTGGCTGGATATCGATCGGAAAAATCACGAATTTTCCTAATAACATCCTCCACATTTACCTCCCTCACCTCATCCAAACCATCAAATAAAATTATTGCCCTGCCTTCCCTAATAATTTCTTGTAAATCACTTTCTTGTCTCGGCAAATTTGGCAAAAATTCCTGATGAATATATTCCAAAATTCCCTGTTTATCCGCAACTTCAGCAAAATCTCTCAGAGTCAAAAATATAGGTAAATAGTCAGATAAAAAATTCCCTTCTATACATTGAATAGCTATATAATATTTTAAAAAAGTAGTTTTACCCGCTCCTGGGTTACCCCAAATCATTAACTTCCGATATTTTTCTACTGCCTCCATTCCTGGAAATCTTGTCTCTGTAGTTTTTCCAAATACCCAACCTTCCAACTTTCCCGATTCACATTCTTGTAATAACTCATTAATTGATTTACGTCACTGAAATTTGTTCTACATGGCCTTGCGTAGCTGACCGAACTATAAACTTTATCATTGTGCATCGAGAAGCTGGTTTGTTAATTTCTAGTGCTATTGGTTTATCTATAATTATTTATGTGACCACAATTTCGGCAGTAAAATTAATCAAAGCGATTGGGAAGTAATATCAAATCCGGTATAGCAATGAGCGCTCAGGTATTTACAATGTCCAGCTCAAAGTGCAGTAAGCGAAAAGGTGTACAAAAAATAATGTGTAAATATGCCAGCGCACATTGCTATAGTAATCCACCAAGAGAAAATCAAGTTCAACATTTCAATCCCAGTGCTTTCCTAGGTCATGCTACGCAAACAGGCAGAGGAACTGATAACTGATAACTGAAATACCCCAAAAACTAATATCGCGACAACAGAATCTTAACCTCCTCCTCTATATCCATATCCTTCATCGCCTCCCACTCAGCTTGACGCACAGCAATAAACGCTTGAGCCAACTCAGACCCCAAAGCATTTTTCAAAACATCATTATTATTTAGATGAGCGATCGCCTCTCCCAAAGAACCAGGCAAAGCATCTATCCCCCGCGCCTCCCTTTCTGCAGAAGAAAAATTTCCAGGGTCAACATCCACAGGTTCCCCCACATCAAGACCACGATTAATCCCATCCAAACCAGCAACTATCACACTTCCCAAAGCTAAATAAGGATTAGCAGAAGGATCAACAGTTTTCAACTCAAAGTGAGTAGGAGAAGGTGGAGCAAAATTACTCGGCACTCTCACAGCAGCCTCCCGGTTATCCAACCCCCAAGCACGAAAAGCACCGCTCCAAAAATGGGGGCGAATCCGACGATAAGAATTAACGCTCGGAGTTGTTAGTGCCATTAAAGCAGGTAAATGTTCGAGAATTCCAGCAATAAAACTACGAGCTTTTTTGGAAACTCCCCCCATCCCTTCCGAGTTAGGAACAATATTTTTTCCCCCCTCCCACAGACTCAGATGTAGGTGACAACCACTACCAGCTTGGTCAGCAAAAATTTTCGGCATAAAAGAAGCAGTAAGTCCATGATTGAGAGCTACTCCTCGCACGGTTTCCCGGAAAGTTATTTGTCTATCAGCAGCTTGTAAGGCATCACTATAACGAATGGAAATCTCCTGTTGACCAGGACCTGACTCTGGATAATATCTTTCCACTTGAATATCTTGACCCATGAGACAGTCCGCAATATCGTCAATGACGGTGCGGTTAATATCCATCCCCAAGGTTGAGGCAAAAACTGTATTATCTGTGGGGGCGATACCGTCAGAAGTAGATTTCAATAGATAAAATTCATTTTCAAAAGCAGCTTTTATTTGTAAACCTGCTTTTTCGGCAGTGGCGATCGCTTGTTTGAGAAATTTACGGGGACATAATGACCAGGGGGTACCATCTTTAAATATATCACCAATTACACTGGCATGAGTAGGAGTGTAGGGTAATGTACGGAGGGTAGACCAGTCAGCAACTAACCAAGCTTCTCCTACTGGAGTGAGACCTGTTTCGGGAATTACCGCATCATACATGACTGGTAATGCTTGTTGGGCAACTGTGATGCTGGGTCCTGTATGGAAATGTTCTGGTAATAGGTTGATATGGAATGCTTTGGAGCGGATAATATTGGCATTATCACAGAAGAGGATACGGACGAATTTTGTACCGTTTTCTTTGAGATGTTGAAAAATGTCTTGTTGTATATTTTGTTTTTTGTTGTTCATGTTTTAAGGGAATAGTTGTAGTTTTAGGTTGGGTTAAGCGAGAGCGCAACCCAACAAAAACTTGTATGGAAGTAATTTTTTTAGTCTAAGAGAATAAATTTTGCTGGAAAAAAATATCAGAATGTTAACAGTGGGATGTGCTATATATGTTGGGTTGATCCTGCGGAGAAGCTAGGCTAAAGTTGCCTCAAACCAACCTATAAAGTAGTTAAGTTCGCTAATTATAAGTTGATGGCGGTTTGCAATTAAGTTGTCGATCCTCGGTAGACATCTCCAAATAATAAAAAATCAAATCAATTATCGCACAGAAATTATCAATTCTTTCCCCCCTACTCCCTACTCCCTCTTTTGGAGGAGATGTCTAATC
Source organism: Okeania sp. SIO2C2 (assembly GCF_010692625.1). NCBI lineage: Bacteria > Bacillati > Cyanobacteriota > Cyanophyceae > Oscillatoriales > Microcoleaceae > Okeania > Okeania sp. SIO2C2. Next base: position 47,247 of record NZ_JAAHGM010000039.1, on the reverse strand, counting down.
TAATCTAATTCAGGACTTACGCAAAGGCACTGTATATAGAGTCTTGGTGCCTTACGCTGGGGAAGTTCGCACCCTACCAATAGCGTTCATGCTTAAGTCCTATAATTAATATAGATGTAGATGAGTAAAATTCGACGCTCGCCACTCATCAAAATCGTCATTGCCAAGCTCCCAATTTTAAACCCACAATTGTCATTGCACGAAGCACCAAAAGAAGGTAGGATTTCTGATTGCAACTCGGAAAAAATGATGATAGTATAAGTATTATTGGGGGTTTTTCGCCCCTAAGCATGGCTTTTTATTCAACACAAAAAAGCAGCTCATAATCAACACACTAATAGCGATCGCTAAATAGATGAGTAAAAGTCGCCATTGCCAGGCTCCCAAGTTTAAACTCACAACTGTCATTGCATGAAGCACCAAAAGAAGGTAGGATTTCTGATTGCAACTCAGAAAAAATGATGATAGTATAAGTATTATTGGGGGTTTTTCGCCCCTAAGCATGACTTTTTATTCAACCAAAAAAGCAGGTAACAATCAAAACAGTAATATGGAAAAGCGATCGCTAACCAACTAAGACTAAAATGATGAGTAAAATTCGACGACCGCCACTCATCAAAATCGTCATTTCCAGACTCCCAACTTTGAACGGACAACCATTGTCATTGCACTAAGCACCAAAAGGTAGGATTTCTGATTGCACCTCGGAAAAAATGATGATAGTATAAGTATTATTGGGGGTTTTTCGCCCCTAAGCATGACTTTTTATTCAACCAAAAAAGCAGGTAACAATCAAAACAGTAATATGGAAAAGCGATCGCTAATATAGATGAGTAAAATTCGACCCTCACCACTCATCTCGTCATTTCAAGACACCAAAGTTTGAAGCCACAAATTTCATTACACGAAGCACCGAAAAAATGTAGGATTTCTCATTGCACATGAGAAAAAACGGTGATATTATAAGTGTTCTTGGGGGTTGTTCGCCCCTACACATGACTTTTTATTCAACGCAAAAAAAAGCAGCTCATAATCAACACAGCAATATGGAAAAGCGATCGCTAAATGCTTAATTAAAATCAAGCCATGTAGTTAATTATCCCTGAATATAACTATCAATAACTTTCACAATATTAACCCCCATTAATTTCACATAATCATCCATATATTTAGTACCAGGAGTAAGAATTGGTAAATTTTTCCTGTAAGTAGGCAGCCAAAATTCACTACTAATACTCCAATTTTTAACAGTACTTTGATAATTTTCCAGATAACTTTGAATCAAATACTCATAGACAAACTGTTTTCTAATACTCCTACTTTTAATTTCTTCTCGGTTTCCTGGATTCAGATAATAATCAAAATTGGCATATTTAATATCAATCACCTGAATAGAGATTTTATTCATAATTTTATTCAGGAAATTACTAAAGCTTTGATTGATTTCTTTGAGAGAGCGGAGTCTATCCTTATCCCGAAAGAGAGATAGATAGAATATGTTGTCTTTAAGGAGATATTCAGACCCCAAAACATAGTGAATAAATCGTTGAAAAAATCTATCGGGAGATAAGATGCCAAATTTAAGAGCTAGATAAAATATGTGATTCAAATTTTCCATCATTTGTAGTTGTTCGAGACTAAAGTCATCCAAAATTTCCCAATAAGAATAAAACTGATTTGGCAAGGAGTTAACTATCAGTGTATCTCCCTCAAGTTTGCAGAATTTAGCTAACTCGTTAAAAGTATGGTTTTCTAGTTCTGGGTTTTGATTAAGAAGGGCAATTTTTAAGTGATATTTATTGCATTTGAAGGTGGTGTAGTAGTGTAAGTCATTCCAATTTTTTACTTTTTCAATTTTATATGAATTTGTAGATGGGATTAAATCTGGAACTGTGGAGTTTGAGCGATTATTTTTAGTATTAAATGAAATAATTACAGCATCGGGAAAAATATCCTTGCCGTTGACATGAAAAATCTTACTCAAATCAATAATTCTATTTTTGTAATTCAAATGAGCAATTATTTCAGAAGCAATATATCGGCTATTCAGATAACAGACAAAACATGGATTTGTGTATCTGAGCAGATAAGTTAAACACATTCCCTCCCAAACACTATGAAAATTATTAAATCCCCATATTTTGCCATCTTCTACATCATCCAATTCCCCAAATAAAAATTTCTCAACTGCATCATAAAAATGCCAATAATCTATATCTTTTAACGCCGTATAGTTATCAATTGCTTCTAAAGCATCTCTCAAAGTGTTGATGATTAAAGAATAATGGGTTTCGCTAAACAGACTATATTCATACCCAATATACTTATGCCGAAATCTAGCAGATAGAGCAGCAATTTCTGGATTAACATTTTCGCCTAATTTTTGTTTAATCTCAGTAAATATATAACAATACATAGCCACAAGATCAGAAGCTTCATAAGATATTTGTTGGCGAGGTATATCAATAGAGTCAATAAAAATAGCACCATTATTCAGGAAAGTAGATTTGTGAAGATAACGATGAATTTTACTATAGTCTATAGTTTCAGATTTACTAAGACGAGAGACAAGTGCTAATATTTTCAATTCATCGTAAACATCTAATATATTATCTAAAGCATCAAGTTTGCTATAAAAAATGCTTTCTTGATTATCGTTGATGATAACTTCTTTTCCTGCTTCCTGTTTTAATACACCGTCACGGTCATTTATTTTGATATTTTTCTGCAAATATCCTTTTTCTTGATAAATATTTTGCACAATTTTCAGAACTTTATAGAGCTTGAAAAATAATTCACATTTAAACTCAAAATTATTAATATTCTGGTCATTCTGAGTGAACCCTTTAGGTAAATGAAAAATTAACTTACCTCCCTTTTTTTCAATGCCGACAAAAGAATATTTAGTGTTAACTCTAGGTTTTAATTCGGCAAAATTTATCATTTTTATGAGGAAGGAAGAAAGTGTTTAGTTATCTAGGAGAGAGGGAAGCAAGGAAGAAGTAAAGCAGATAAATAAATTTAGGGACTAATGTTAAGTCCAGATAGTTAGTGATTGAAATAAACCAGGGCAATAAATTTAGAGACTAATATTAAGCTCAGATAATCGGTAATTATAAAACCAAAATATGAATTTCTTCTTCACTTCTTATCCACAATAAAGCCACCGACTACCAAAAAAATATCAGACTAAGCAAAAATTCTTATTGCGACATACGCAACAAAACCACCGACTGCCAAAAAAATATCAGACTGAGTAAAAACTCCTATTGCGACATACGCAACAAAACCATCGACTACCAAAATATCAAACTAAGCAGAAATTCCTATTGCGACATACGCAACAAAACCATCGACTACCAAAATATCAAACTAAGCAGAAATTCCTATTGCGACATACGCAACAAAGCTACCGACTACCAAAATATCAAACTAAGCAGAAATTCCTATTGCGACATACGCAACAAAGCTACCGACTACCAAAATATCAAACTAAGCAGAAATTCCTATTGCGACATACGCAACAAAGCTACCGACTACCAAAATATCAAACTAAGCAGAAATTCCTATTGCGACATACGCAACAAAACCACTAGACCTGTACTAAAAATAAATCGCGATCTAATAATCAAAAATCTTATTTTGGTCTAGAAATTATGAGCAGAACATATTCACAGTCATCCTCAATTCTATCGCAACGTTTACTGAGAATTAAGTATGAATAACGAGAAAAATTATTATGCACAAGCAATAAAACTACACGAACAACGGCAGGAGTTAGTATCAACAAAAAATATAAGAATTATTGCACCTGGCAGTAGTAGAGCGCCATGATTATCCCCATCAGAGCAAATCATTTTCACTTTAATTTATTGAATAAATTTGACAACATTTCAACTACCTTGAAATTCAATTCAGAGGAGTTTAAAACTACTGCCAATTATCTTTAATTACTGGTGTTCAATAATTGGGTAATTGTTACCACAAAATCTGCTAAAATAGGTCATTTCAGTGATCAGTTATCAGTTGTAAAAAAAACTCAAGCGTTCGAGAAATTGTTAAAGAAATTACGAGCAAATTAAGTAAAAAATTTTATCATACTAAATCCGGTTGAAAATCTTACCTCTTTCCTTTTCTCCTCTGCCTTTTCCTGTATTAAATATCCTCTAGAAACAGCAAAAAATAAAATAACTTAAAAAGTCAACCATTCACAAGAAATAATCGCATCAATAAAATCATCAGATAAAGCAATAAAATCAGAATATGTAATTAATTTAATACTTTGTTTATCCACTTTTGATAATAAATCTTCCAAAGGTCTTCTATCTCTAGGAAATACACTATCCCACAGATAAAACATTAACTTATTTTCTATAGATTCTTTAGTAACTTGATTATCTTCAGACTTCAAAAACCAAACCCCAATTTGTTTGTCTTCAATGCGGCGAATTAGATGATGATTTACCTTAATAAAATCATTCAACTTATTCACAAAAGAAACCCATTTCTCATCCCTACCCTCAATCGCTATATCTTTAATTTTTTCTATTCCATAACCAGGCACATCCACATATTCCCAATCCCATCTCCGCTTGAAGGCACTATCCAGATAATAAATAGACTCATCCGAAGTATTAATCGTCGCAATAATCGATAAATTTCTAGGAATAGAAATTCTCTGACTTGTCAAATTTTCTAAGACCCTTAAACCATCCTGATTATCACTCATTTCTAAATTCATCTTTGTCATCTTACAAAAAACATCAAAATTACTTCCATCCACTTGTATATTTTTATCAGTTGTTTGAGCATCATACCCCATCGATCCTAACAAAGCCACTATTTCTAACTCTGATAAATTGACATCATAAGTTGACCAATTATCTGTTTCTCTATCTAATAATTGAAAAATCGGACCGAATATAGCAGCAGCATTACCTCGGTTTAATTCATCAATTACTAACAGCACATTCTCATTACTATTATTAATTAAATTTTTGTAAGCTAATCCTAATGCTCGTAAAAAATGACCTTGATAAAATTTATATATAACCGAACTTCCGATAGTTTGTGGCAATAGTTTACCCACAAAATCAGCATAATTATATTCAGGATGAAATACTGTTTTAATTGTGTTTTCTAATGATTTTGTTTGTTCATGCCATTTAATTCCCAAGGAATTAGTTGCTATCTCTCGCACTTTATAACTTTTGCCTGTACCTGGACTGCCAAATAGAATTTTCTGAATAGGTTTAGTTGTTTGAGAAATATCTAACATCAGTTCATTTTTAATATTGACTGAAAATATATATAGAAATTATCATACTTGTGAGGTACACAATTCTGGGTTTTAGGCAACAAGTAACAGGGAACAGGCAACAGGCAACAGGGAAATACAAAGAAATAAAGATAACTGTACCTCGCTAACCTCAGAAACGCCATAGCAGTTATTTTTTTGTTGTGTATAAAATTTCTTGAAATATTGTTGAATAATACCAAATTAATAAGAAGTTGCATAGAATAAAATTTTAATCAGAGTTGATAGTAGATCAAGACAGAGAAATTAATGAATTCATAATTCTGTGCAGCTTCACATAAAAATGGTATTAGTAGTCAAGCAAAATTAATTTTATATTTGGTGATCAGCTTAAATAGGTAGGAAAAATTATTTTTAGATTGACATCTCTACCCCAAAAAAATATATATTTTATTCTCTATTCCCTGTTCCCTATTCCCTGTTACCTACGAACAAATTTTAAATTAATTTTGCACAGGTACTTATTTATTACTTATTTTTAAGATGTTTATAGTAGTTTTTAACGTGGTTGTATAGAAAATATCAAGGCAACAAACAATAGGAGTAATAGACATCTCCAGAAAAGAAGGAGTAGTACGGATGTTGCATGCAACGTCCCTATAGAGTAGGCGGAAAGAATTAATGATTTATGTACGAGAATTAATTTGATTTTTTATTATTGGAGATGTCTAATTTTTAACAAAATTATTTCTACAGCAGTCGAAGGAAAGGTTAGGAAAGTTCAAAAGTTTAAAACTCAGGCAACGTAATACTTTTCCTTCTTCCTTCTTCCTTCTTCCTTCTGCTATAACTAAAATTGACAAAAAACATTAACGGTGCGCCATTGCACACCGCTAGCTGTAATTTATATATTATATAGCGCCCTACTGCAACTCGAACAAGTCTTAGTAGAAGGGTAGAATCTATTAAGAATATTAATTCATAGCTATACCATTCACACTTGTATTCAAGTTCTATATCTCACCAGTATGAAAATTGCTATATGTATAATTTAACCAAGAAAATAATCAGGCTAAAGATTGACGCATCGGAGTACGACCGTAAGGATGTCCCTTGTAACTAATTACGATTTGATGAGCTAACCATAAATCTAAACACCGACGCATTAATAGGTAGCGATCGCGCCAAAGTTGATGGCACTTTTCCGTAGATGGGCAGTCAATCACCATTACTACCCTAGACCCAACTAACTCGCGGTTTAACTGACAACTGTCTAAATCTATAGGACTACGAGTCTGAAACCGTTCAATTGCGACAGATTCTATATTATTCATCTAAAAATATTTCGGTAATTTGGAAACCCTTAGCTTTCGCTAGGGGATCAATAAAGATCGGCCATAGCCGAAACGAGAATGTTATAGGTCGGTATCATGTCAAAGGTACTGGCTTAACCCACTATGCCTGTTTAACCATTGAGTTCTAGAGGATAGGACTGGCAGAGAGAGCATCTCAAGATAGGAACTTTAACACTAACCTGTAACTTAGACTGCAAATATCTAAGGATAGTCAGGTGTTGGTTGGCAAAGACTTCCAGCAGTCTGTCCAAGCCTTTGAACTTTAGTCCTGGGGTTCCTGACTATTATCTTTATTGATTATAAAATAAATATAAAGAATTTTGAGAATAATGTAAAGCAGAAATTTGTGTAATTTATAGTTTTCTTGCTGTCAAAATAGATACCATTTATTCAAACAAAAGTCAAAAATAAAAAGTCAAAAGTTTTATAGCGCTACGCGCTAGGGAATAGGGAGTAGGCAATAGGCAATAGCTGGACTTTTAGATTTTTTACAGTGAAAATGGCTTCAAACCCAGTATTAGCAAGGAAAATACCTAAACTTGCTTAAAATGGCTGTTTGCGTAGCATTCCGTAGGAAAACCTAGATATATCAAGAAAACGTTTGATTTAAGATAGAAACATTGCTGTATATAAGGTTTGACCTTATTTTTAACCTGTTTTTTCCTAAAGTCCAGATAGTAACCTGTTAAAGGGTTTTTCCTACGGAAAAGCTCCGCTAACAGGGTTGAGAAATGTCAAACACTTTAATGTGTAGCGCTATAATTTTACTAATGACTGATACATTATATTTCGGATAAAATGCTTGAAAATCAGTACAGATAAGGAAAAAAAAGTCTGTAGGTGAAATGAAAGTTACTCACAATGCACCAGTTTATGATCGGCGCTATCCTAAATATTTAGATATATTAAATTTTCCCTATAGGTAAAGCAAACATCAATCCAATCATTGGGAGGCCCCGTGTTATCTAGCCTGACAGCAACTAATTCTCGCCGAGCTGAAATAGTCGAAATTGTGTTCCGTAACGGTTGGGGCTATATGAAAACCCTCCTCACAGGGGGCAAAACTGGCGAACCAGATATACCAACACCAGAAGTTCTACGCAATATTCTGGTAGATTTAGGCCCAGTATATGTAAAACTCGGCCAGCTACTTAGTACCCGTCCAGACTTATTACCAGCAGACTATATAAATACCTTGTCAAGTTTGCAAGCTAATGTACCAGCAGTACCTTGGTCAGAAGTGGAAATCTTAATTCGTCAACAGTTATCCCAACCTCTAGAAGAAATATTTAGCGATATTAATACTGAGTGTGTAGCAGCGGGTTCCATCGCTCAAACTTATAAAGCGACCTTAAAAGACGGTACGGAAGTAGCTCTAAAAGTTCAACGTCCAGGTATTGACAGAATAATTGACAAAGATACATCCCTGCTAAAAAGTTTAGCTGAATTAGTCTCATTCACAGATTTTGGCAATGACTACGATATAGTTTCTCTTGCGGAAGAATTTAGTATTGCTCTGAAAGCTGAACTTGACTTCACTAAGGAAGCTGGTTATACCGACGAACTACGTCGAGACTTATCTACCAGTAAGTGGTTTGACCCCAAGCAAATAATGCTTCCGAAAGTATATTGGCAACTAACAACTCCGAAAATATTAGTTCTCGAATGGCTAAATGGTAAACCTATCTTATCAGCGAAGGTTAAAGGCATTAACAATAATGGGGATGTAGATGCAGAAAAGCAGGCACTCTCTACTTTATTATGTCGTGCTTTCTTTCAACAGTTTTATATCACTGGTTTCTTTCATGCCGATCCTCATCCTGGGAATATATTTTATCTTGAAGATGGACGTATTGCTCTACTAGACTGTGGAATGGTTGGTCGCCTCGATCCTCGCAGTCAGCAGAATTTAACGGAATTATTATTAGCGATCGTCGATCTAGATGCTAAAAGATGTACTCAGTTAACTCTACAAATGGCAGAAGTTGCTCAACCGCCAAACTTAGCTAAGGTGGAAAATGAGTATAGCAAAATGCTGCGGAAATATTATAATCTGAGCTTGGCTGAAATCAATTTTTCTGAGGTTTTTTATGACATATTACAATTGTGTCGTAATAACAGAATTAAGTTGCCTAGTAATTTAGGTTTGTATTCCAAAACTTTAGCAAATTTGGAAGGTGTCGCTCGTAGTTTCTATCCTAAGCTTAATCTTTTGGATGAAATTAGACCATTAATGACCGATTTATTTCGACGACAGTTATTAGGGGAAGATCCAGTTCAAACATTATTAAGAACAGCTATTGATGTGAAGAATTTATCTTTAGAGTCACCTCGTCAACTAGACTTACTTTTAGATAGAGTTACTTCTGAAACATTGAAGTGGAATTTAACTTTAAAAGATATTGAACCTTTGACTCGTAGTGTAAATAAGTCGGCTAATAGACTATCTTTTAGTGTGGTTGTAGGTTCATTAATTATTGGTGCTGCTATTGTAACTGCGGGTTCTCAAAGTAGTCAGTTATCTGTGTTAAGTGAAGCTTTATTTGCAGTAGCTAGTTTTCTTGGGTTATGGTTAATTATTAGTATTCTTCGTTCTGGTCGTTGGAGAGAGTAAATACAGTTAGAAGAAGGAAGAAGGAAGAAGAAAGAAGGAAGAAGGAAGAAGGAAGGGTGCATCTAAATTTTGAATAAAGCCAAAGATTTATCGCTTTTAGGCAACAGCTCCGAAAGGCAACAGGCAACAGGGAATATACAGGAAAATAGTATTTCTGCAAATATGAAATGCACTTAGAAGGAAAGTACATGAGTCTATAGATTGATACCTTATGAGTTTTGGTATTATATGAACCGTATTGAATTATATTTCATAATCTGAACATAATATTAGGGAGAATTTGTAGATGAATCTAAATATTCTTGATTGTCTAAATATGTTTCAATATTTTCCAGAATTTGTCTTAAATATTCTACTACTTTATTTTTAATTTCCATCAGTTCATCAGCACTTATTTTCTTTCCTACTTCTGCAAAAGGTCTAATGCCATGTGCTAAATCATTTCTGTTATCCTTGACTGTCAATAAATCACTACTATCAATTTTTGTTTTTGCAGACAATCCATATTCCTGAGCTATTTCTTTAATTTTTTTAGCATCAATGTTTCCAGAAAATAGTTTTTCTTTATCAAATCCAACAGTAATAATATCTCTTGATATATCTACAATTTTTTGAAGAACTTTGTCTGGATTTTTCTGCTTCAAATTACGAAGCACAATTTTCTGTAATTCAGGTCTAATATTATCAAAAGAAACTCCTTGATTTTTTAGCTCATCAAATATTGCTTCAATAGCATCTTTCATTGTGGATTCTATTAAATTGTAAAGTAATAAATAAGCACTCGCTTTCAGAGTATTTTCTAATTCAGTGTATATTTTTTTAGCTTTACTATTTCCTTGACTTTCTGTGATTAATTTTATTTTTCCTTGCTGTAAGCTTTGGAGGAAAATAAAATATTTACTAACTTCTTCAGAGCGTTCATTAAAATATTGAACTAATATGCTTGTCATTATTTACCTAATAGTTTATCCCTGACATATTCAATTCGTCTAATTACTTTCTTATTAGAACTGCTTGCATCACCTTTCGTGTAATTTTGAAAATTACTCTTAGGAGAATTCAGCAAATCATCTCCTTGATAATGAAGATTATTTTTTTCTCTCAAAGCAAGAGCAACACCTACAGAAAGAGATTCAAATTTAATCCTAGTAGTTGTTTGATTTAATTTTTTACCTGAACGAAAACCATCAGGAAAATTTTCTTTGACAAAATTTATCATTGCTTCAAATTCATGTCGCATTTTCTCTAAGTCTATATTTTTATCATCATTAGCATTTTTTAAATACTCATCAAGAAAATTAATTACTCCCAATTGACTATTAAAATTTTTATACTTATTCAAAAAAGCAAAAAAACGTAGTACAAACTCTTGAGGGTCTCGTTGCTTAATAGCTGCTTGAGAAAAAGAACAAAGATTCCTAAATTTTGGTAATTTTGATAATTCTTCAATTAAATTAGTAACTTTTCCTGGGTATATACCTCTGCGTTTCTCCATTTCATTTAATTGAACACTACCAGTATTAATTCTTTCAAAAACATCTCTTCGTGTTTCCTCATCTGCTTTTTCTGTTAATTCAATTATCCGAACAGTAGCTCTGTTAAAGCGTCTCTGACGAGGAAGAGGTAAGTCTTCAAATTTAAAATTATTAAGCTGACTTAACTTTTTTAATTCACATAGTGTTAGCTCATTTTTAATGAATCTAGTTAAGGTACGAATACGTTGAGTACCATCAATAATTTCTAAACGAGCTTCATCTTCTTCATTTTCCTCATCATTAATACCAGCAACAAATATAGGAGGTATTGGCAATCCTAAAAATACAGACTCAATAAATTTTGACTGCCTTTCATCATCCCAAACCATCTCTCTTTGATAATCAGGTACAAATAACTCATTAGTATCGTTTTCTTCTCCTTCCATATACTTCTGAACAATAACTTCCACTGGATATTCCGTTGTTCGATAATCAACAGCTTTTTGTTTTTCCCTAATCTCAGCTTCAGCAGCTTCTTTTTGTGCGTTAGTTATTTTTAGTTTACTATTAGTAACTTTCGACTTTGGTGGCATATTTTTGTTTTAAGTAATTTGTTTAAACCTAAAAGTATATTATAACAGTCGAAGGAAAGTTTAAGACCTATCAAAAGCTTAAAACTCAGACAACATAATATTTTTCCTTCTCTTCTAGATAACTAAAACCTTCTTCCTTCTGCTATATAACTTCAGAGACTATTCATCAAGTAAATATTTAAGATAATCACAAACAAAAAATACATCTATTCTGTAAAAAATATTTTCTCTTTTGATATAACTGTCATTTTTTGAGGTGCATCTCAATTAAGCGATAAATAATTATATTCAACAAGAGGGAATACTCAAACCACTTGGTGAATTTACAGGTAAACTCAGACTATAGAGCATCCTGATTTTTGAGGTGCATCTCATATTTACAAAAATACTTTTTTTCCTATTCCCTATTCCCAGATCCGGTGTTCCCTAAAAGCGATAAATTTTTGGCTTTCTTCAAAACTGAGATGCACCCATTTTTTCTAGTGCTAATGACCAATAATATCCAGTAGAAATTTCACCTATTGACAGGACAGGAATCTACTATTGTTATTCTTTGATATCTATAGCAAGCTAGAATATATGATAGAAATAATTCTAAAATTTAAGCAATAAAGTTATGACAAACGAACAAAACCAAATTACCCAAACTTATGCTCAAGACGATGCCCAACAAATTCTGCAAATTGCCCTAGCACGTCGCTCTGAAGGAGGCGAACTAACAAGAGCACAAGTATTAGAAATTGCTCATGAGATGGGTATTTCCACAGAAGACTTAGCAGCAGCAGAACAGGAATGGCTTTCCCACCGAAGTGAGTTTCAGGAAAAACAACTTTTTAATCAAGTTCGTAGAGACAAATTAAAGCAAAGTTTGATTAAATATGGCATTGTAAATTCATTTTTACTGTTGCTGAATTTAGTAACTGCTCATACTCTTTCCTGGTCTTTACCAATTTTATTATTGTGGGGATTATGGTTAGCTTTAGATGCCTGGAAAACTTTCCAAATTGAAGGAGAAGAATATGAAAAAGCTTTTCAAAGATGGCGGTTGAAAAAACAATTAGGTCAATCTTTTGGCTCTTTAGCAAATAAAATTTTAAAAAGTTTACAGTCTTGAAAAGAAATGGAGATACTTGCTAAATAGACATCTTCATAAAAGAGAGAATAGGGAATAGGGAATAGGGAGAAATAACTGATAATTTATGTACGATAATTAATTTGATTTTTGATGATTGGAGATGTCTAATTATATATAGGAAAGAGAAGGTTTGTTTGATTAATTAAAACCATGGAAAATTACCCCTAATTCCTTACCTAACAAATAAGCGATCGCTCACTTAAATTATTTAAAAAATCAATGCCTATTCAGAAAAGAGGGAATAGGGAATAGGGAATAGGGAATAGGGAATAGGGAGAAATAACTGATAATTTATGTACGATAATTAATTTGATTTTTGATGATTGGAGATGTCTAATTATATATAGGAAAGAGAAGGTTTGTTTGATTAATTAAAATCATGGAAAATTACCCCTAATTCCTTACCTAACAAATAAGCGATCGCTCACTTAAATTATTTAAAAAATCAACGCCTATTATTAGTGTTCAAACGTTTTATTGAAATCAATAAAACACACTATGAAATTTATTAACCCCAAAATTGATTACGCCTTTAAAATAATCTTCGGATCTGACCAAATTAATGAACAAGAACACTTAAGCGTTAGCATAAAAGTCAAACAACGCAAGATTTTTTCTTCTTCCTTCTTCCTTCAAAATAAACAGAAACGATCGCCCACCTCAGTAACTAAGAGAGCGATCGCGTCAAATTTATTACTAATTTTTTGACAAAAAACCCAATATCAAACTGATGATTTACGCATCCAAAATAGAAACAGTAACTTCACCAGAATTATCATCTTCATAAACATCAAGAAATAAAGCACTAACTATAATTGCTTCTTTGACTTCCAATGTAATCGTATCATCATATCCATTTAAAGAAGACCATGTAGCTGAAGTTTCAACATTGGTCTTCAAGTTAACAAATTTGCCACCATATATCCAGAGTAACACAAATGGTTCAGCACCCATGCCACTACCATAGCTAAATGATCCACTCTTAATCCGCAAAACATACATACCAGGATCTAAACTTGCAGATGCAGCCTCTTTCTGCAGGTTTTCCATCCATGTTTTGTCTACTAATAAACAGTTCTTCTTACTATCAACAGTCAAGTTTTTCATGTTACTATCTCCTCTTTGATTAGATTATGTATCAGTTTTTGGCCTGTTTTAAACAGATTCAATTGAGCTTACCTGCCACTATTATTATTGGAGTAAGCATCAATAATAATATCACAATACAGCCTGTAGAAAAATATTGAAGAAGGCAGAAGGCAGAAGGAAAAATTCCTTATGGATAGTCTTCTACTTAGTTAGATAAGCAATTATAATAACTTCTATAAAAATCAATAATTAAAGCATCCTATTGAATGAAATTCCATATATAGCAATGTGCGTTAGCATATTTACAAATTGCAGGAGGTGTCCAATAACTAAAAGTCTTATTATTATCAGCAATTTATTCCCTCTATTGCCTCTCTTGGTCAGGGTTCCCTTGCGTCTGACGGCGACGCGGGATCTGATCGCTTGCGTCTATCGCCGACGCGGGGTCGCACCGCTGTTGCTTATTGCCTGTTGCCTGCGCGCAGCGCTATAAAAAAATTAGACTAAAATCTTTCAATTTGTCGTGCTTCATCTGACAACTTTGCTTCTTTTTGACCGATAATTCTTGCCCTACCATTTAACAAACCAATAGGAGTATCAAACAACTCTACAAATTCTGCTTTACCTGATATTATTTTCATCGTTGTTAGAGGTAACTCTTTTAATAACCATCTACTCAAACGATACACATACTCTTTAGTTTTAAACTCTCGCATTAAATCGATACCGTGCAGTTCATGCAAATACTTATTTGACTTTCCATACCTGCGCCATTGACTTTGTAAATCTTTCCAAGTTGAACGATGACGATGTTTAACTACTGCATTTTCTACAAATTTAAACTGATAAGATGTTTCTCGTAAAATACGCCAACAAATATCAGCATCTCCACCCGTTGTTAAATAAGGACGAAATAATCCTACCTCTACAAATGCTTGCTTTCTAATAGCTAAATTAGCAGTTTGACCATAAGGACAAAATGAATTAGCTAAAGTATGTTTTTGAGAAAGAGTATCTTGTTTATCTGCATATTTTTCTAATAAACTATCCCCAGGTAAAGCAAGTATTTCTCCCACAACAATGCCAATATTAGGGTCAGAAAATGGCTGAATTAAATTTTCTAACCATTGAGGTTGAGGACGACAGTCGCCATCAGTGAAAGCAAATATATCGCTACTAGCAGCACGAATACCAGCATTGCGAGCAGCATAGGAACTTTGAATTTGATTTTCAGTGACTAGACAAATTGTAATTTGATTTGACTGTGCTGCTGCTTCAATTAGTGACTTACTGCGATCGCCACTATTATTATCTACGAGTAAATATTCTACTTGGTCAGCAGGATAAGTTTGCGACCGCAGACATTCTATCAAGTCTGGCAAGTCTTTCTCACCATTATAAATTGGTACAATTACCGAAACTTTTGTCATGATCGGTTTTTCAATTAATAATTTATATCATGTCCGGATAATTAGACATCTTCAGAAAAGAGGGAAAAGGTAACAGGGATAAATAATTGATAATTTATGGATAAGAATTGATTTTATTTTGGATTTTTACCAGATGTCTATTAGTGATAAAAAAACTTTCTCCTTTTCCCGATCTTCTTTCTTCCCTCCTGACTCCTGACTCCTGACTCCTGACTCCTTTTTTTTAAAATAAACACAAGCTAGCCAAAATTGCACTAACTGAGTAAAAACATCCCACCACTTGAGTTTCCGACCAACCAGATAATTCTAAATGATGATGAAAAGGAGCCATTTTAAATAAGCGTTTGCCTACACCATCAGGTCCTTTTGTTGCCTTGTAATAACTCACTTGAGCAATAACCGAAAGAGTTTCTATTAAAAAAACCACACTAAGAATTAACAATATCCATAGAGTATTAGTTAGTAGAGCAACTGCAGCTAAACTTCCACCCAAAGCTAACGACCCTGTATCACCCATAAACACCTTAGCAGGATTGCGGTTATGAACAACAAAACCGAGACAACTACCACTCATACAAGCACAAAAAATCATTAACTCCGGAGCAGTAGGAGCTAAATAAGCAGCTAACCCTAAAAATGCAACTGCTCCCAAACCTCCCATCAAACCATCAACACCATCCGTAAGATTTGTAGCATTACTTTCTGCAACTAAAACAAAACCTGCCAGAGGCCAAAATAGTAATCCTAAAGATAATTGTAAACCAAATGGTAAAGCAATATTAGTAACCGTACTAGGTTCACTCCATGCTAGCCATCCACAAAATAGCATTGCAAAACCCACCTGCAAAGCCAATTTCATTTTCGGAGATATTCCCTTATTAGACTTACGTTGCAAAATTCTCCAATCATCCAACCAACCAATAAAACCATAAGCTAGAGTCATTGCCGATACTGCCATGACATCTGGATGAAACTTCGATAATAACAGAGCGATCGCTACTCCCACCGGAACAAAAAATATACCTCCCATAGTTGGAGTACCTGCTTTTTGTAAATGCGCTTGGGGGCCATCCTCCCGGATTATTTGTCCAGCTTTAAGTTTTCTAAGTATAGGTATAATCCAATACCCCAAACTTGCAGTTGCTAGAGCACATAGAATTAGGGGTAAGCTCAGAGATTCTATACCGATAATTCGATTAGCCATGCTATCTAAAATTAGGGCAAAAGAGCTTAACCCTAAACCCAGACCCAAGAATAAATTTTCTCCCGATAAAGCAATAGATTTGCTAAAAATGAGCTTATTTTGCATAAAAAATCTCCTCCACACACACTTTTTAATACTTTAGGTTTGATTAAATAATTATCAAATTCAGCTTTTAACTGAATAGCTTTTTAGTAATTACCGAATAATTAAGGTTTAAAGCCTCTCCTTTACAAGGAGAAAAAAGAAAAAATTTTCCCACTCCGCGTCAATCCTATCCGTTTTCAAGGAGAGGTAATAATTAATTATTAATTATTAATTATTAATTGTTGAAAAATATCTATTCACCAGAGTCATCGGCATTTCCTTCTAAAACATCATCATCACTAAAATTGTCATCTACAGCTATCAATTCTGAGATTTCCTCTTCCTCTTCTAGATAATTGTCTGATTCTGAAGGATCTCTAGGTAACATTCTGCCTGATGTTTCTAACCAGTCCACTATAGATGAGTCTCGTTGGGTAGGGATTACATCTGCCGGTTCATGGCGAGGTATTAGAAGCAGGGAGGGGTTGTAAACAAGAACTGGTTGTGACTGAGATTGGTTATTTCTACGACTAATAACTCCTACTGGTTGTCCTACTGGTTGTTCTACATTTGCCTTCACCATACTTGGTGACACAACTACAGGTTGTGGATTTACTGTCTCCTGTACCGTAGTTGGTTGTGGCACTACTGGTTGTGGATTTACGGTCTCCTGTACCGTAGTTGGTTGTGGCACTACTGGTTGTGGATTTACGGTCTCCTGTACCGTAGTTGGTTGTGGCACTACTGGTTGTGGATTTACGGTCTCCTGTACCGTAGTTGGTTGTGGCACTACTGGTTGTGGATTTACGGTCTCCTGTACCGTAGTTGGTTGTTGTACTACTGGTTGTGGATTTACGGTCTCCTGTACCGTAGTTGGTTGTTGTACTACTGGTGTTTCCTGTACCGTAGCGGGTTGTGGCACTACTGGTTGTGGATTTACTGTTTCCTGTACCGTAGTTGGTTGTGGCACTACTGGTTGTGGATTTACTGTTTCCTGTACCGTAGTTGGTTGTTGTACTACAGGTTGTGGATTTACTGTTTCCTGTACCGTAGTTGGTTGTGGCACTACTGGTGTTTCCTGTACCGTAGCGGGTTGTGGCACTACAGGTTGTGGATTTACTGTTTCCTGTACCGTAGTTGGTTGTTGTACTACAGGTTGTGGATTTACTGTTTCCTGTACCGTAGTTGGTTGTTGTACTACAGGTTGTGGATTTACTGTTTCCTGTACCGTAGTTGGTTGTTGTACTACAGGTTGTGGATTTACTGTTTCCTGTACCGTAGTTGGTTGTGGCACTACAGGTTCTGATGAACTGTTTGTTTGTTGTTTTTCTTCCATATATCCTCAGTCAAGGAATTTTAGTAAGTCTATCCTAATATCTTTAGATTTACTCATCTCCTCTATCCAGTCTCTTGGATTTTAGGGGATTTTGTTTTAAATTTGCCAGCAAATAATATATATAAATGTTTTTCCTATCCTTGTTTAACAGATTAGATGAATTTACTGGCATCAAATTTTGAAGAAGTAGTCAGTACTAGGGGCGAATGGCCATTCACCCCTACAGTAGGTTACAATGCTGTCGATAGGGGTGATCATCTCTATCAAACCTTATTTGCACCTCTTGTAAGATGGGAATCCATCAGGGAAAAGAGAATTTCAGAGGTTGAAAAAGAACAAGATGGATAATTTGGCACCAAAAAATAATATAAAATATAAAATTTTTAGATTCATTCAAACAAAGTAAAATTAATCTCAAGTAGTAAGCCGATCCAAATTTTTTGCTACTGTTAAGGATATCGTTAAAATTGCTGAAGACCCGGATACCCGAAGAATGTTTTTGAAATCTTCTTCTTCATGTAAATAAATGACAAATAAATGAAAATTGTCAGCTTAGAATCAACGCAGATTGACAATAAACAAAAATTATGATTTATAAGTCCAGATTAATAGAGACACTTACAGGCAAAAATCGTGGTTTACTAGCAAGCAAATATGACCAACAAGTAATTCTAGCAGCGATCGCTCAAGTAGAAGATTACAATCCAAACCCTTGTCCCTTTGAAGCAAAAGAACTATTAAATGGCAATTGGCGATTACTTTATACTACCAGTCAAGAATTACTACGCATTGATAGTTTTCCTTTCCTGAAACTAGGGGAGATTTATCAATGTATCCGAGTCCAAGATACGGCAATCTATAATATTGCTGAAGTATCTGGTTTGCCTTTATTAGAAGGAATAGTTAGTGTTGTTGCTCAGTTTGAAGCTGTTTCCGAAAAGCGAGTAAATGTTAAATTTAATCGTTCAATTTTAGGTTTACAAAGTTTAATAGGTTATCAATCACCTAATAGATTAATTGCTGAAATAGAATCAGGAAAAAAATTTACTGCTGTTGATTTTAAGATACAAAACCGAGAACAAAAGGGATGGTTAGATATTACATATTTAGATGAAGATTTACGCATTGGAAGAGGCAATCAAGGCAATGTATTTGTACTAACTAAAGTTTAAGGTAATATACTAACTAATTTTTGTGAATGATGAGGAATACAGTTCAAATATCTAAAAATAATTTTTACTTTATTTATGATTTATCGATCATTTTTAATGATGAAATCCACTATACCTTATGTCAAAAATAAAAGCATTCGTAAGATGGTCTCCAAATTTATTTGTCTGCCTCTTATATGAAATCCTGTTATACAGTTATCGCACTTTCTACTGCCATTCAATGCAGACATAAAATGCCGGAATATCCCCAGATAATTCCCACTCTAATCCTTGCTTTTTCTTGACTCGGTCTTCCGCTGATCATACGATAACTAATTTCCGAAGACTATAGAAGACTATATTAATACTAATCATCAAAAAGAATGCTATGAAAAGGAAATTGGCAAACTATGCAGTTCGAGAGTTTCTCCAATTTTATTTGGTACTTAATCTATGTAAATTAGTTTCTTTTTTTTCTTGCTTCTCTACTTCTTTGCCTTGACTATTTTGCCATTACTCACTCAAATTGGTGGGCATTATTTTTGTGAATAAAGATATATTGAAGCATAATTAATTAGAAATCTTCTAACAGAGAACTTAAGCGCTGCAATAAAGGATCTGCATCAGTTGTAGATTGTTGAACAGATAAATCTTCTTCTGTTGGTTTAGTATTAGTAGGAGTTAATTCTTCTGACTCTTCTTGGGCTGATTTAGTAATAGGTATTTCTATCTGTGACAACTCTGTCTTAAAAGTCTCCATAACTTCGATGAATTTAGCATCTAAATTTAATTGGATTTGAGTCAACTGTTGATGCAATTGATTCAAGTGTTTTTTTAACTCATTTTCATTAGATTGATTAGATTGAACTGTATTATTAGATGTATTCAATTCATCAGAAACCAATTTTGTTTCTAACTCAGAAAAATGTTTGGTAAGCTTCTCATAAATTCTGTGCTCTAGCCTTTGTAAATTAGACGCAGATTTAGCTAATTCTGTCGATGATGAAGATACATCCAAAAATTGCCACAGAGCTTGTTTACAAAGATTGCTAAAAGTTCGATATTTTTGAGAATTTAACTCTTTTTCTATAGCTACCAATAATTGCTGATCTGCTGCCTCTTCGGTAAAAAAGACTTCTTTTTTCTGATTTTTTTCCCAAAGCATCAGGTAATATTTTTGTTAACTTAACACGGGGAAAGAGAAAATAAATTTTCTACTGTGCCCCGTTATTTTTTACTTCCAGACCTAGAAAAAACTACACAGGAACTCAGTGCGATACTCAATTAATATATAAACTAGATTTTAGCACCTGAGGTTATCTAAAATTGCTTAGATTGTACACAGGTTCATTTCATTCTAGATTTTGACAATAAATTCATTGATTTTTAGACAGCGAAAGATAAATTTCCTAAAGCTGTAAATAACCTGGTTCCCTCAATACATAAAATGGCACAGTTTAGAATGAAACAGTCCTGGATTGTACAACCTCAAATATCTTTGTGATGTTAAAACTTATCTAGATATTGCTAGTTGAGCCTCTCCATAAATATATTGTCCCAGAGTATTTGCTTCTCTAGGTGGTTGAGCTAAATGAGCATTGAGACCTGCCTCTTGTAATAACCTTTCCAAATCTTCCTGGAAAAATTCTGCACCACCGCCAGTCATAACAACATCTGTCACCCTTTCTGGTAGCCACTTAATCAAACGGTCACAGAGTTTAGCTGCAAAAACTTTACGCAACTCAGGCACAACGCCATCAAGATTAATAGGTTTTGTCGCTCCTCTGGGACGGTAGGAACGCTGGCCTTCTGGTTTATGGACTGCTTCTAGCAAATATAAAGACTGAGCATCTGATCCCTCAATCTTAGAAGCCACATCTTCATAAAATTGGCTCATGGCAAAAGGTTCACTCTTAGAAGCAGCTCTAGCAAACCGAAAACGGTCTACCATTAAAAAGTCTGTAGTCTGATGGCCAATATCAACAATAGCAAGAGATAGTTTAGGTAACTCTGGCTGAAATTCCTTGCCGTTGTTAGCTTCACACCATAGCAAACTACCATACCCCTCTGGCATGATCCAAACCTTATTAATTCTAATTTCGGTAGGTTCGCTACCTCGATAGGACATTTTATGAGGACATTGTAATTGACTAACAATCTGTTCCTTTTCCTTTTCAAATTGCTCTTGGGAATAAAATGGTAAACCCATCACAACTGAAAATTCGCCTTTGAGCTGAAAATAACCAGCACAGGCCAAAATTTTAATGAGAGCATCTTCGACTTTGGACTTGGCAAAAGAGCGTTCATCACCGAATAGATTTGCCCCGAAATCAGCAGCCAACTGACCTACAGCGTATCCAGAGCCTTGATATTCCAGCCACATATCTAATAGTGGGTCTGTAGGTTTAGACTCAAAATTACCCGATCTTACTTGTTCTAAACTTAATTGTTTGACATTAGCTGGAATGAAAACTACACCATTTGGAGTCCGACTAACACAAGCTTTACTAGCTGTCCGTCCTAAGTCCACACTCAGGATTGTTTTTTTATGGACACTAGGTGGTTTCTGGGTCAGCATTGCTGCTGCTGGCTGTTTAATAACCATTAGGTTGTATTACCTCACTAAATTTTTAAATCAAAACACTACCGTTGTTAAAAATCCTAAGTTATAAATTAATTAAGACCTACGGTATTAAGCGAATAAAATCAACATAGAATTTAGAAGTAAAGTACTTTCAGAAGTTTCAGTCAACTGGAGAATACACAGTCTATACTTTTACATCGTCACTTCTGCAATAAGGGGAGATTACCATATCAGGCGTGAGACATTCCTCTATTTCACACTTGTTTTAACAAGGGATTATTTTCAACCGAGTGATCGAAAAGTGGAGATTTTCAGACTTCCCCCAGATAGGTTTTTGGTTAAACCTGTTCTTTTGAGCCGAGGACATATAGCTAACTAAATATAATATTTAGATATTAGTCTGATCAAAATTATTATTAAAGCATAGTTTCACGAAGCTCCATTTATTGAACAGGTTAATGAAACTTTTCAGGAATTATTATCAGAATTTCTAAGTTAATTAAAATAACTTTCCATAAACTTAGCATCTTAAGTTAAAAATGTTTAGCACATATATAAGGAAAAGGAAGAGGAAAAAAGTTGATTTTTTGACCGTGCCTCACTTCACTGGCAAGTGAAACATCTAGGAAACTAGAGTAATTCCCTACTTCTGACAAAATGACTTAATACTAATTTAGATATTAATTTAGAGATTTAACCTTAAATTAATACTTCCTTCTTAATATTCTTGATCATACCCTTCACTTATTTTCTCATCAAAGCCTTAGAAATTAAATATTCTCTTCTAAATATATATGTTGCTAACCCTAGCCTAAGATTGCTTCCATCGGGGATAACTCTAAAGGAATTTCCAGTCCCCTAATTTGTTAGTGCCAATACCAGGATATTTGTTCTCGAAGTCCAAGTAGTTGCCTTAATGTCTATTGTTAAGTTACATTTAGTTAAGATTATGAGTATTTCTTGGCCACTGAACTAACGGTGTTAGTGCCAGTAGCTGATGGGGAAGACCCCCAAAACCGCCCTGGCTTACCTGTGAAGCAAACCTTTAAACCTGAAATGGTTGACCCCAAAGAATGGTAGGTACATTGTTAGCGTTTGTCGAGTATTCCCTAGGAAAGCTCCTCTAGAAGAGGCAACAGGGAGCCAAATAGTTATATTTGGGACTCTCCGCCTTCAATCAAGTCAGGTGGGCAAAAATATCAAAAGTGTAAAAAATTACACCAACTATTTCAATTCAATTTTACTAAAAGAGGCCAATAATTTATGAAAATTTCTTGGAGAACAATTGTACTTTGGAGCTTACCAGCTCTAGTCATAGGTTTTTTCATTTGGCAAGGGGCATTTTCCCCGACAGTAGCAAACATGGGTAGCAATACCGCTAGTACCCGGATGAGCTATGGTCGATTCTTGGACTACTTACAAGCAGACCGAGTGACAAGTGTAGACCTTTATGAAGGTGGCCGTACAGCTATCGTTGAAGCAGTCGATCCAGAACTAGATAATCGGGTCCAACGATTAAGAGTAGATTTACCAGCTAATTCCCCAGACCTAATTTCTCGTCTACGAGAGGCAAATATTAGTTTTGACACTCATCCCCCACGCAATGAAGGGGCAATATGGGGATTATTAGGAAATTTGGTTTTCCCAGTTTTATTAATTGTCGGTCTATTTTTCCTCTTCCGTCGCTCCAGTAATGTTCCTGGTGGCCCTGGACAAGCAATGAATTTTGGTAAATCTAAGGCCCGCTTCTCCATGGAGGCAAAGACAGGTGTACTGTTTGATGATGTGGCTGGAGTTGATGAGGCCAAGGAAGAATTACAAGAAGTTGTGACTTTCCTCAAAAAACCAGAAAGATTCACTGCAGTGGGAGCGCGAATTCCTAAAGGCGTATTATTAGTTGGCCCTCCAGGAACTGGTAAAACTTTGTTGGCCAAGGCGATCGCTGGTGAAGCTGGTGTTCCATTTTTCAGTATTTCTGGTTCGGAATTTGTGGAAATGTTTGTGGGTGTGGGTGCTTCCCGCGTTCGCGACTTATTCAAAAAAGCAAAGGAAAATGCTCCTTGTATTATCTTTATTGATGAAATTGATGCGGTAGGTAGACAACGTGGTGCTGGTATCGGTGGTGGTAATGATGAAAGGGAACAAACTCTTAACCAGTTGTTGACAGAGATGGATGGTTTTGAGGGTAACACTGGTATCATTATTATTGCTGCTACTAACCGCCCTGATGTATTAGATTCTGCATTATTACGTCCAGGTAGGTTTGACCGTCAAGTTACTGTTGATGCTCCAGATATTAAAGGTCGTTTGTCAATTCTGGAAGTTCACGCTCGCAACAAGAAGCTCAGTGAAGAAGTATCTCTAGATGCGATCGCTCGTCGTACTCCTGGTTTTACAGGTGCAGATTTGGCCAACTTACTGAATGAAGCTGCAATTCTCACTGCTCGTCGTCGTAAAGAAGCAATTACTATGCCGGAAATTGATGATGCTGTAGACCGGGTGGTCGCAGGTATGGAGGGAACTCCACTTATGGATGGTAAGAGCAAGCGGTTAATTGGTTATCACGAGGTTGGTCATGCCATCGTTGGTACTTTGATCAAAGATCATGACCCAGTGCAAAAAGTCACTTTGATTCCCCGTGGTCAAGCTCGTGGTCTCACCTGGTTTATGCCTAGTGAAGACCAAGGTTTAATCTCAAGGTCACAAATTTTGGCTCGTATTACTGGTGCTCTTGGTGGTCGCGCTGCTGAGAAAGTTATTTTTGGTGATGCTGAGGTGACAACTGGTGCTGGTAATGACCTGCAACAGGTTACAGGGATGGCACGTCAAATGGTGACTCGTTATGGTATGTCCGATCTCGGTCCGATGTCTCTGGAAACTCAACAAGGCGAGGTGTTTTTGGGTCGCGACCTAATGACTCGTTCAGAATATTCTGATGAGATCGCTTCTCGTATTGACGATCAAGTTCGCACTATTGTTGATCATTGTTATGAGCACGCTTGTAATATAATGCGTGAGAACCGGGTTGTGATAGATCGTTTAGTCGATCTGCTTGTTGAAAAAGAAACTATTGATGGTGATGAGTTCCGACAAATTGTGGCTGAGTACACTAATGTTCCAGAAAAAGAACGTTTTGTTCCAATCATGTAATTGAGGTTTTATACTTCAATTGATTTAGTAGGTTTAGAATGATAATTTACTAAATAGTTGAAGTGCAAAATATAGTGTCTTAAAAAAGAACTGAAAATTAAGTTATTTTTGTGCTTAATTTTTGGTTCTTTTAATATAGAAGAAAGAATGATATCAAATCCGGTTAAACAGTTATAGATAGGTTAACTGTTTAGGAGTCAACCCACCCCTCGCCCCTCCCCCTCCTGGGAGCAGGGTCTATTTCTATTTATTGTCACTAGAGAAAAATTTATGGGGAGATGGGGAGATGGGGAGATGGGGAGATGGGGAGATGGGGAGATGGGGAGGTGGGGAGATGGGGAGATGGGGAGATGGAGAGATTTGTATATTTGCATAATTTTTTGTATTTCTTATGAATATTCTCTGACGACAAAGAATTAGCCCTGCCTCCTGGGAGGGGAAGTCAGTCGGACCGAGTCAGGAGAAGAAAGATAAGACAAGATGAGCGTAGTTATGGCGATTGGAGATTTTTTTTATTTCCAATTAAACGGATTTGATATGAAGAAGGAAGAGGGAAGAGGGAAGAGGGAAGAAGGAAGAAGGAAGGAAAAAGAAGGAAGGCTTTAGTTATCTGGGAGAAAAATAAGAAGGAATAATACCGGTTAAAAATAAAGAATACTATGAAAAGTGCATCTTGATCTGATATGCTTAAAAATAGCTGATCCAGTTAATTTTAGATAGTTATATCTACCTTTTGTTTTCAATATTTACTCCTTCTTCCTTCTTGCTTTTTCCTTATTTATTGCTTCTAGCATTTGTCACAAACGTTTATCAAATTGGTATAAAAGGAATAATACTAAATATCGCGCATTATTGCTACATTTTCTTGAGACTAAAGAGTAGGGAGTAGGGTTCAAAAACATAATATATTTTGGCTTAATGCCAATAATCCTTACCAAAATTATTGAACCACTATTATTACTTAATAACTGAAGTCGCATCGGAAGTATAGAATTAATGCATGGTAATTGGTATAAGAAGGAAGGGTTTAGTTATCTAGGAGAGAAGGAAGAAAAAGAAAAAATATTGCGTTGTCTGAGTTTTAAGCTTTTTATCTTTCCTAACCTTTCCTTCAAATGCTATATCAAATAGAATGTTAATGCTATAGTTTTAAATAGCAAAAAAATGGGTATTTACAGAACTTTTGAGGATAGTGAGGTACAGTTATAAGACTATTTATTCCAATAAAGCCAGATGAGCTGTTGCTTAGAGCAATAAAACTTTGTACCTCATCAACTCAATAACTGCTCTAATATAAATATTTATCCCAAAATCAAAATATTTTACCTATTTCTTACTTCTGAAAAATATGACAATTTCAACAGAATATAAACAAAGACGCAAACAACTAATGACAAAAATTGGCAATGGTACGGCTATATTTAGAAGTGCGCCAATGGCTGTCATGCACAATGATGTAGAATATGCCTATCGTCAAGATAGCGATTTTTTTTATTTAACTGGTTTTAATGAACCGGAAGCTGTGGCAGTTATTGCACCACACCATGAAAAGCATAAATTTGTTTTGTTTGTGCAACCAAAAGACCAAGCAAAAGAAACTTGGACTGGTTATCGTGCTGGAGTGGAAATTGCTAAGGAAAAGTATGGTGCTGATGCAGCTTTTTCTATTAATGAACTGAATAAAAAGTTACCTGAATATTTGAAGGGTGCCGATAAAATATATTATCGTTTAGGACGCGATCGCCACTTCAATGAAACTATTCTGCGACATTGGCAAAATTTGATGCGGGTCTATCCGAAAACTGGTACTGGTCCGATCGCCATTCAAGATGCGGGTACGGTTTTACATCCGATGCGTCTGCTTAAAAGCACTGCGGAATTAGAACAAATGCGGAAAGCTGCTGATATTGCTGTTGATGCTCATAACCATGCGATGAAGTTTGCTCAAGTGGGACAGTTTGAATATCAAATTCAAGCGGAAATGGAGTATATTTTTTCTCGTCATGGAGCGACTCCTGCTTATCCTTCTATTGTTGCTTCTGGTGCTAATTCTTGCATTCTTCATTACATAGAAAATAATCGGCAAATGCAAGAAAATGATTTGTTGTTAATTGATGCTGGTTGTGCTTACAATTATTATAATTCTGATATTACTCGGACTTTTCCTATAAGTGGCAAGTTTACACCAGAACAAAAGGTTATTTATGAGTTGGTTTTAAGAGCGCAACAAGCAGCAATTTCTGAAGTAAAACCTGGAAATCCTTATAAACAATTTCACGAGACAGCAGTACGAGTATTAGTGGAAGGTTTGATTGATTTAAAATTGTTAAAAGGTAATATTGACGAAATAATTGAAAAGGAAAAATATAAGCATTTATATATGCATAGAACCGGACATTGGTTAGGTTTAGATGTACATGATGTGGGTGTTTATCAGTGGGGAGAAAATCCACAAAATTTACAACCAGGGCAAGTTTTAACTGTGGAACCTGGTATTTATATCGGACCGAATATTAAATCAGTTGAAGGTCAACCGGAAGTATATGACCGTTGGCGTGGAATTGGAGTTAGAATTGAGGATGATGTTTTAGTCACTGCAGAAGGAAATGAAGTATTAACTGCAGGAGTTCCGAAATTAGTTGAGGAATTAGAAAATTAAATTTTTCTTCTTTTACTTAATAGACATCTCCAGAAAAGAGGGAGTAGTAGGGAGGTTGCATGCAATCTCCCTACAGAGTAGGCGGAAATAATTAATGATTTATGTACGAGAATTAATTTGATTTTTTATTATTGGAGATGTCTAATGAAAAAATAGTGAATTAACTAGAATTATTCAGCATCAATAACTTATATAGCATTTCAACGGTAGGGTGCAGACATATCCACTACTTAGGCAATGGCACTAATTATAGTAGTTAAATCAGCAATAATCACCAAATTATACACTATATTTGATTTGGAGAAAAATTATTAACAATAGTAGGGGCAACGGGAGCAATAATTTATGCAGAAGGAGAACTTCAAAAAATAGGAAAAAATCTCAAAGTAATGATAATTAGACATCTACTCCACGCATAGGGAGTAGGCAGCTTTGCTGTAGGGGTAAAGAATTGATAATTTCTTTGGGATTATAGATATTGATTTTTGATTCTTGGAGATGTCTATTAGCTGAAGGTAAAATTGAAAAACTGATGTTTTGCGCCCAAAGTTAATCTCAAAATCATTACCACTCAGCAACGCCAAATTTACCGATAATTTATGGTGACAAAATTATCATGGAAGAAGTATTTAGCAATTTAACAGGACTTACGCAAAGACACTATATATAGTGCATAATAATTTTGGCGATCTTCACTATAGTTGTGTGCGATCGCTTCAGTCTTAATTCAAAAAAACTTCAGCTATTCAAGTTAAACAAGTTTCATTTTTTTGTCAGTATCTGGATCATAAATTATATAATCTATTATCCAAAAATGTTCACTTTTAGGATGGAAATAAATACAGTTAACTACTCCTATTCCTCGAATTACTTGATGTTCGTTACCACTATAGCGCTGTGCGAACAATTTCAATTTGATCAGAGAACTTCTGATTAATAACTGTATCATCAAAAATTCGATAACCTTGTTTGTCAGTCACAATTTCTTCTTTGACATTTCGCCATAAATCTAGATAGTTTAAATTTGCTATTCTTAAATAACGATTAATTGTATCATGACTAATATCTTGTAGATGATTTGCTAAATTTGTGATGGTATAGTTTGTTTGAGAATTGAGTAAATATTGACAGTAATCAACATAAGTAAAATCCATATTTTATAGATTTATACAATAATAAAATCATCTAACAATTATATTTTTTGGGTGAATTTATTAAATAAATTTAAACAATTTTTACTAAAAATTTATGCTCTGATTACTACTAGAAAACGACTGGTATTTTAGATAGTATATGTCCCCAAAAACTATGAACTAGAATCGAACCTACTCAAATTAGAAGATACAGTACATATAGCGTACCTGCGTAAGTCCTGTTTAATTAATAATGCTGTTAAATATAATAAAAAAGCTCATAAAACTGTAGAAATTGGTTATAAAAAACCTGAATAATCTGCCTGTATGATATCTATCAAAGATAATGGTATAGGTATTCGATAAAAGCATATAGAGACAATTTTTAAACTTTTTAAACGATTACATGGGAAAGATAAGTTTGGTGGCAGTACAGGGGTGGGTTTAACAATAGTCAAAAAAATCATTGAGCGTCATGGTGGTAAAATTTGACTGGAGTCTAATTATGGAGAAGGAACAACATTCTATCTCAAATTATCAGAGAATTAATCATCAATGAGTGAATTACTAAATAAACAAAAAAAATTATCTTTGCTAATAGTTGAAGATAGTGAGGAAGATTACACTAAATTAATCCGACTTCTGAGGAAACAAGGTTTTGAGTATCCTATATATCACTGTGTAGATGGAGATAACGCATTAGATTTTGTTTTCCAGACAGGAGAATATTCTCCTGAAGTAGCTCCTCGTCCTACACTGATTTTAATAGATTTAAATCTGCCAGGAACTGATGGAAGAGAAGTAATTGAAGTTATCAAGAATCATCAACAATATGTAGGTTGGGTTAAGCGCATCCTTTATAGTTAAATGAAGCTATCCCACTATTTTTAACAAGTTTATTTGTTTAAGTAAAATGTGTTTGAAAAGCTTTATTTTTCGTTTTTAAATATCAACATATTTAGAGTTTTTAGCAAAAGTCTTATTAGTTGGATAGGTTCATCTAATAGTTCAGCAGTGAAAGCTGTAGACCAACAATAAGTAGGGCTTGCTGATTAAATCTCAAAGCATTGACATATAAAGAATTTAGCCTTTTTGGGGCCTTTAAAAAGTGCCTAGTTTTCAGCTCTTAATGCTCAAAAAGTTAGTATTTTAGGCGTATAGCTGGGCAGAAAAATTATTCTTACAATTCTTACTCCTACTTCTTCTAAGTACCCTGTTCCTCCTGTCTTCCCCTCCACCGGAGGGGTTAGGGGTGGGTTGTCTCCTACCCTCACCCATAAGACTTTTGAGCGCAAACCCTAAGTAGCCTTCTAGTATCCGTTAAGATTTATTTTATAGATGCTTTCTAAGTATTGTAAGGGCTAGAGCAAAACTACAAACCGAAACTTTATTATAAGTGATTATCCGAACATGATATAATATACAATTAATTTAGCTTTACTACTTATAAATATATAATATAATACCATTTTGATAAATGTTTACCACAAATACTTAAGGTATTTTTAATAGTCAGTAGTTCAATAGTCAGGAAATATCAAATATATTGTTTTAGTAAATATAGATATTAAAATAATTAATTTAGCAGCATAGCTTTGCTATATTTATCGCATTCTTTTTTCACCTTTGTATTAAGAATTTATAAAGCATCTATACATTCTTGTTAGCCCCTATTTCTATTGAACAAAAGGAGAAACACCGCCAGATATTTTAGATTTAGATCGGCTTATTAATATTAGACATCTGGTGATCATAAAAAATCAAATCAATTATCACAAAGAAATTATCAATTCTTTCCCCCTACTCCCTACTCCCTCTTTTCTGGAGATGTCTATTAGAATATTTGCCGTGCTAGTACAGTAACTATTTATTTATTTTATCCCTAGTATTGCGTGATTATCACTATTAAACTATAATCTACAATATATTTTAGGGTGATGAATACAGTAACAAAAACTTGTTAACTATTTTGAAAATATAGGATATCGATAGAATCAAGAAGTTTACTTCATTAACTTGCCAATCTAAATATTTAGTATATCTAGCTGTAGTAAGCTTAACCATTAATAATGGTGGCCTGATAGGTTGAATACCCTACCATCACTCGCATTTTTATCACTCATACTGACTACTTCCTCAAAGAAGCACAAAAATGCCTAAATCAATCTATAGCAAAATTCCCCATGGTGACATCAATGTTAGCACACCTGAAGCTTTATTGCCGACAATAACTATTTTACTCCTAGATGATTCTGAGGTCGATCGCCTCACCTACATTCGTTATCTTCAATCAGATCCAGAACGCACTTACCACATAATAGAAGCGGAAACTGTAGAAGAAGGAATAGAAATCTGGCACTCCGAGCAACCAAATATAGCCTTGGTTGATGTAAATCTACCGGATGGAGATGGATTGGAGTTCTTAGAAGCAATTGCCACTCACTACCCTAAAGCTCAATTACCCGTAATTGTGCTAACTGGATTGGGCGATGATCGGGTTGCAGTACGAGCAATGAAACTAGGATCAGCAGATTATCTGGTCAAGGGAGATATTACAGCTACCTCCTTCTGTGCTTGTGTTAGTCAAGTTTCTGTTCGCACTACAATGCTGACTCACTCAGACCTAAAATCGGCAATAATTAGGAATCCCCTGGTTGTTAATCTGGATACAACAGTTAGAGATGCCATTACCTTAATGAATAACCAGCGATCGCTTACCAGTGATGCCAAAAAAGCAGATAGGTCAAAAAAAGATTGTCATCAAGGAGCAAGGTCAAGCTGCGCGTTAGTAGTTGAGGATGGGCGGGTCGTAGGTATTATGACTGAGCGGGATGTAGTCCGCTTAAGTGCGCAGCAAAAAACCCTCGATCGCTTGGTAATGGGTCAGATTATGACACCTTCAGTCATTACCATACCTGAGTATGATTTTACCGATTTGTTTTCTGTAATTAACCTGCTTCAGCAGCATCAGATTCGTCACTTGCCAATTCTAGATGAGCACGAGCATCTGGTTGGATTAATTACCCACGATAGTTTGCGACAAATTTGCCAACCAACTGACCTGCTACGACTACGTCTGGTGCGCGAAGTAATGAACCGTAAGGTGATTTGTGCCACACTAGAGACATCTCTGTTGACAATTGCCCAACTGATGAGCGATCGCCATATTAGTTCAATCGTGATTGTGGAACCTGGTACAGAATCACTGCAAATTCCGGTGGGGATGCTGAGTGAGCGAGACCTGGTTAGATTTCAGGCATTGGGTCTAAATCTAGAAAATTCCATAGCAGAGGCAGTGATGAGTAAACCGCTGCTGACAGTTAAACCAGAAGCGTCACTTTTGACTGTGCAACAAATTATGGAAGAGCACAAGATCCGTCAGTTAGTGGTGAAAGGAGAACAAGGAGAGCTTATAGGCATTGTGACACAGAGCAGTTTCTTGCAAGCTATCAATCCCCAGGAAGTTAGCAAGTTGACGGAAGTTTTGGAACAACGAGTGGTGCGCCTAGAAGCAGAGCGAATCAAACTACTGGAAAGTCGCACTGTTGAACTAGAAAGCTTGGTGGAAGCGAGAACTAATGATCTTAAGGCTAAGGCAAAGCGCGAAAAATTAATAATGATGACTGTCACAGACCAGATTAAGTCGTCGCTGGATTTGCAGAACATTCTTGATACAGCAGTACGAGAGATTCCCTCCCTGTTGCACTGCCATCGGGCGATGGTTTACCAATTCTATTCTCAGTCTTCTGATACTGTGGTTGCTAAGTCAATTGCTGAAGGTGAGCGATCGCTATTGGATGCAGAATTTGCCCATATCTGGGTGACACCTGAATGGATGGAGCAGTATCGCCATGGTCAGATTCGGGTAGTAAATGACGTATACGAATCAGATATAAGTCCAGATAGTCAAGAAATCCTTGTAAGTTTCGGTTTTCGTGCTACCCTGCTTGTACCAATTATAGTAGAAGAGGAACTGTGGGGTCTGATTCTTGCCAGCCACGATCGTGCCTATGCCTGGGAAAAAAATGGGATCAATTCAGTCCAAAGATTATCTGTTCACATTGCCATTGCAATCCAACAGGAAAAAGCTTATGAACAAATAAAGGTTGAACTGGAAAAACGGCGACGAGCAGAATCTGCCTTGATCAAGAGCGAAAATCGTTACTCAACATTAGCTGCGACTGTTCCAGTGGGAATTTTTCGTACTGATATGATAGGGAACTGTACCTATGTTAACGATCGCTGGAGTCAGATTGCTGGAATCTCTGTAGAGGCAGCAACTGGATCTGGATGGCAACAGGGTCTACACCCTGACGATCAAGTTATGGTTACTACCGCCTGGAAGCAATTTATCCAAGGCAAGCATTCTGGCCAAATGGAATATCGCTTGCAACATCCTGACGGCACTGTGAAGTTGGTGTATGCACAAGCAGTGGCAGAATGGGATACAGAGGGGCAGAAAATCGGTTATGTTGGCACAATTACTGATATTAGCTGTCGTAAACAAGTTGAAGAAACCCTACGCAAAAGTGAGGCTCATTTAAAAACGGCACAAGAAATAGGTAAACTTGGGAGTTGGGAGTTCAATCTAACAACGGGCGTAGTTGCTTGTTCGGAGGAAACTTTCCGCATTTTTGGACAGTTGCCAGCAGTGGGAACTCTAACTTATGAAAATTTCCTAGAGCTTGTTCATCCTGAAGACCGCGAGAGTATAGACCGTGCAGTTCAGACTGCCATAGCAACTGCTCAACCCTACAAAATCGAATATCGTATCTATCAACCAGATGGCTCTTTGGTTTATACCTCGAATCGTGGCAGACCTATGCGGGATATCTCCGGCAAAGTAACGCATCTCATAGGTACGGTACAGGATATCACAGATCACAAATTAGCTCAACAGCAGTTGCGAGAAGCAAAAGAAACTGCCGAATATGCTAATCGTGCCAAGAGCGAATTTTTAGCCCTGATGAGTCACGAAATTCGTACTCCGATGAATGGTATTCTGGGACTCACTCACTTGGCTTTACAAACCGATCTTACTCACTACCAGCAAGACTATCTCACCAAAATCCAGAGTTCCGCCCGATCGTTATTGGAAATCATCAACGACATCCTGGACTTTTCCAAAATCGAAGTCGGAAAACTGGAACTGGAATCTATGCCATTTGAATTAGATGAAATTCTCAATCACATCAAAAATATTCTTGCTCTCAAAGCTGCTGAAAAAGGGTTAGAACTATTATTCCAGGTTGGGGATGAGATTCCCCAGTATTTGATTGGAGACTCACTGCGCTTAACTCAAGTGTTGATGAATCTAGCGAGCAATGCTGTCAAGTTCACCGAAACAGGTAGTGTTACTATTGGAGTTGAACTACTCAGTTATAGCCAGGAAACTGTTTGCCTGAAATTTCAGGTGCAAGATACAGGAATTGGTATTAGTCCTTCTCAGATGGAAAAATTATTTCAGCCATTTAGACAGGTGGATGCTTTTACCAGTCGTAAGTACGGTGGTACAGGACTCGGATTGGCAATTTGCAAAGGTCTTGTCAACATCATGAGCGGAACCATTGGTGTTGAGAGCGAACTCGGTAAAGGCAGTATATTCTACTTTGAACTAGAACTGGGCTACCTCTGGGAGCCTGATGATGATTCTGATTATCCGGTATTCACTGATTCTAGAGAAAGTCAATTGTCCTACTTGGTAGAATTTGAAGCAATTCAGGGGGCTGATATTCTACTGGTAGAAGACAATCCAGTGAACCAACAAATCGCCCAAGAATTGCTGCAAAAAGTAGGTTTGAAAGTAGATTGCGCAACCAATGGAAAAGAAGCGATCGCTAAAGTTATGGAGCAGATTTACGACCTAATCTTGATGGATATTCGGATGCCGGAAATGGATGGACTAGAGGCCACTCGCCGTATCCGTTCTCTGGCAAAGGAGGACAACAGTGGAACAGAATGGTTTGCCACAGTGCCGATTATTGCTATGACAGCTAATGCTATGGATATAGATAAAACTAAAAGTTCGGCAGCAGGGATGAATTATCATCTATCCAAACCTGTTAACCCTCAAGAGTTATATGAGACTCTCCTGAAGTGGATTATTCCAACTAACAGTTCCTCTGTACCCACGAACAATATCCCTAGTCTTCTCCTAGAAAAGACTGATATTCCAGAGACTGCTAAATTATCTGTGCCTGGTCTGAATGTCAATTTGGGTTTAGAGTTTACGGGTGGTAAATGGAGTGATTATCTGGACATTCTGAGACTCTTTCAAACTTCTCAACAAAAGTATGACACTGAAATCCTAACAGCACTAAACTGCGGAGATTTGAAGAATGCGTTATATTTGGTTCACTCCCTCAAAGGAGCAGCAGGTAACATTGGAGCAGATATCCTCTACAAGTCTGCTGCCTCTCTACATCAGGATCTACGAAGTGAAACTGCCGATATGGAAGTTTTATCTACCAAAGCTTTAATTTTAGCCCAACAGTTTCAGCAGGTATTAGAGAGTATTGATATACTTGTAGATAAATTTACGAGTCAGTAGTTATGTAATGTCCGGTTGAATACTTACACTTTGGAGGAAGGAAGGCAGAAGGGAAAGAAAGGTTTAAAGGAATAAGGTTTTTGGTCGCGTAAGCGGAACAGAGTTCTATTGCGCTATTATCGGGACAGGTTGATTATATCAAATCTGGGTAATGGTAATTATTGAGGAAATGAATCATAGAGGAAATCGAAACAACTACATATTAGACCGTTTTATATTTAATTAAGTAGAGCTACTTATTAGAATTCAAAAAGAAAGATAAAATATAGCTTTTCTCACTACATTGAGAAATTATGTGTAATTAAAATAGGACTTGAGAGCAAGTCTAATATCTAGGCTCCAAGAATTCTCCGTTAATAGAAGAGTTATTAGAGGTATCTTCAGGTAACCAACGACATTCTAATTTTCCTGCTTCTATTTGAGGTACTTTAATAGCAAACCCATTACCATCACCTACCAGAGAAAATCCAAAACCAACAGAAGTTCCTAGTAATACTAAAGCAACTGTTCTAAACATTTATATATCTCCACTAATATAAGTTTAATTACTTCTTATTTAAAACTACAAAGCTAAAATCAAAATTCCGCAACAATTATCGTTCTTAATATTAGCTATATAAATATTATTGGCAAATTTATAACAGGCAACAGGCAACAGAAGACAAATAAACATAGGTGTAACTCATTAGGCTGAGAAACGCTATATCAATCTATTTCCTAACCAACCCATTTTTTGCTAATATTTAACTAGCTATCAGCTTTTAGCTATCAGCACTTCAGCTTTTAGAGCTAGAATTCAACAATTAATAATTAATTATTAATTATTAATTATTACCTCTCCTTGAAAACGGATAGGATTGACTAATAATGAAAAATTTTTCTTCTCTTGGTCGATTGGTGGACAGCGAGGAGACCCGAAGAGTAACAGAGCCGCTCCGAAGTACGCCATCCCACCCTACGGGAAGCTGCGCTAACGACCGCTTGTTTCTCCTTTAAAGGAGAGGCTTTAAACCTTAATTAGGGTTTGCTGAAAAAGTCTTATGGGTGAGGGTAGGAGACAGGAGACAGGAGACAGGAGGAACGGGGAATTTAGAGTAGGTAGGAGTAAGAATTATAAGAATGATTTCTCTGCCCAACTTTTGCCTAAAATACGCTCCATGCATGAGCATGAAGAG
Organism: Okeania sp. SIO2C2; assembly: GCF_010692625.1. Lineage (NCBI taxonomy): Bacteria > Bacillati > Cyanobacteriota > Cyanophyceae > Oscillatoriales > Microcoleaceae > Okeania > Okeania sp. SIO2C2. Next base: position 11,273 of record NZ_JAAHGM010000039.1, on the reverse strand, counting down.
CTGAAAACCAGGCACTTTTTTCGACCTCAAAAAGGCACTTGTCTTTATATGTCAATGCTTTTAGATTTAATCAGCAAGCCCTAATTATTCGGTAAAAAACCCCGTCTTCTGAACGGCCGTGAAATCTCTTTTCCGTTCCGGAATGCTCCGCTCTCCTAGGGTGTCTCAAAAAGAATCTGCTGATTCCTGAGGAGCTTCTTTAACCACCGCTAATTTTAGCTTTGTAGCCCAATTTAGTTAAAATCTCCAGTAACTTTTGTTTATGTTCCCCCTGAATTTCAATTTCATTATCTTTCACAGTGCCACCCGCACCACATTGATTTTTAAGCTGTTTCAGTAAAGTTGTCAAAACTTCCTGGTTCGACTGAAACCCACTAATAATGGTAACTGTTTTTCCTTTGCGACCTTTGCGAGATGCTTGTACTTTTAAATTTTGTTGATTTGGAGGTAAGTTTGGTACTGCTCTTTCTGTTGCTGGGGAGGTAGCATTATTACCAAACTCTGAGTAAACTACGCGATCGCCTTTAGCATTCATATTAGAGGAATTATTTTTTGAACGACCCATAACTTTTAAGGAATATTATTTAGATTACTAAATCATAAGTATATCATGTATTAAGCTTAGTAGAATAAGTATTATAAAGCTTAGTTCAACAATAGGAAGGAATATAAATTTAACTAGGAAATTTGAGTAGCGATCGCCATTCAAGATTTATTTCCTCTATTTAACTAGCTATCAGTCAAAATCCCCGGTTCTTATAAGCTGGATGGTTGAGTCGGAGTTGAAATCTCCTTTTCGTTCCGGAATGCTTCGCTCTCCCAGGGTGTCTCAAAAAAAATCTGCTGATAGCTGAGGTGCTGACCGCTGAGGTGCTTCTTTAACAAAATCCATCCACAAACTGTCAAACGTGAAATACGGTTTGGCTAGAGTAGAAAAAACCGGATCGAAAAGTTCGGTCACTCTTAATACTGGAGTTGGAAAAAGTTGCTAATATGTAACTAAATACTAAACTCTATTAATTCTAGATAAGTACTATGAATAACCTTCCAAGTCATCCCTCTGAATATTCTGCCAATCAATCCAGTAGTGATAACGTATTATGGCAATATGTTCAATCTTTGAATCCAGAAACTGTAGCTCAACTTTCTAAACCAGAACCAGAAGTTGCTCAAATTATGGAACAAAATTTAAGAGGAATGTTGGGACATTTACCACCAGAGCATTTTGCCATGACTATAACTACTAGCAGAGAAAATCTTGGTCAAATGTTGGCTTCTGCGATGATGAGTGGTTACTTTTTACATCAAGCTAAACAAAGAATGGAACTTGACACATCTCTCCAAGACCTGCATTCTAGTTGAGATAGCTAAACATTTACTTGAGGTGATAAATTCTACAAACAATAGGATCAATGAAAGAGGATAATTTGAAATCAAACGGTTAATCCAAAAAGTATTTCTGATAATTGTCCCAAAATTAGAATCATTGTACAAAATTAATGTCCTCTTTCAACCACAAAATCAATGGAAATCAACTGAATTTATGACAGGTTATTAGTTGTCTAAAAAAATAATTATGCTCAATCATTCTCAAGTTAAAAATCAGGAATTGACTAAAAAAATATGTTAGTCAAACTTTATCTAAAATTATCCCAATTCCTACTAATTTAAAAATAGATGCTTTAATCGAAACTTTAGAGAAGCATTCTCATACTCGTCAATTAATTATTCTCCAAGATTTTCCAGACCTAGATGCACTTTCAGGAGCTTTGGCTTATAAGTTAATTGCCGAACAATATAATATTCAGTGTGATCTTGTTTATACTGGTACTCTGATATCATATCCGCTGGGGCGCGTTTGTGTAAACTCAAGGGTGAATATCTACAGGGAATTTAAGTTTTTTTATTGCCCTTAAGTATTCCTGCCTGTTCCCTGTTCCCTGTTCCCTGTTCCCTGTTCCCTGTTCCCTACCTTTGCTATACAATACCGATGCTACCGGACATGATATGAGTCATCAAGAAAATATTACACTTGTTAAATTGACTGGTTTGCCAGTCCAAAAGTAGACAGTAGAAACTTCTAAAAAAAAGGATTTATCTGTTTATCAAGGATGTGTTTTTATTGATAACCAAGGTACTACCAGTCAGCTCACTTCACTGGTGGTAAAAACTATTCCTGTAGTGGCTGTTATTGACCACCATAGTCTACAAGAAAACTTAAAGGCAGAGTTTGTAGATATTCGGCCTTAAATCAAAGCTACAGCTACTATCTTAACCCAATATATTCAAGCAGGATTACTAGAATTTGATAATAATACTATCGAACATATAAAATGTGCTACAGCTTTGATGCATGGCATCAGGTCTGATACAAATCAGTTATTACAAGCAACAGATGAAGATTTTCTGGCGACGGCTTATTTAAGTCGTTTTTATGATGCAACGTTATTAAATGCGGTGCTACAATCTTCTAGGTCTCAACTGGTGATTGATATTATTGAAAGAGCTTTGTCTCATCGCTATATATATATATATAACAATGTTTCTATTTCTGGTGTTGGTTATCTTCGTGGTTTAGATCGAGATGTTATTCCTCAAGCTGCTGACTTTTTAATCACAGAAGAAAATGTTCATACTGCTGTTGTTTATGGTATTGTTCAAGATGAGGAAAAAGAACTAGAAGTAGTCACTGGATCGTTGCGAACTAATAAAATTACTCTAGATCCAGATGAGTTTATTAAAGAAGCTTTTGGAATGGATACCCAAGGACATTTTTTCGGTGGAGGGTGTTGCCAAGCAGGAGGTTTTGAAATTCCTATAGATTTTCTTTCTGGTTTGAATTTTAACAGTGAATATGCTCAAAAAAAATGGGATGTTTTTAATATTCAAGTTAAGCAAAAGCTTTTAACATTAGTCAATCCTAACTAAATAGGCATCTCCGAAAGAGAGAGAGTAGGGAGTAGGGAGTAGGGAGTAGGGGGAAATAATTGATGATTTATGCGTATGGGATTGATTTGATTTTTGATGATCGCGCCTATGTCTAATAGAGAAATACTAAAACTATGACTACTTAATTATTAGGCGTTGGTGAAAAGAGGTATGATATTTTGTCCGGATAAGAGCGCCAACAAAAAAACTTTCTCCTTCTATTCCTTGTTTCTTCTTCTTTCTTTCCTCCTGACTCCTGACTCCTGACTCCTGACTCCTAAGTAATTAAGATTAATATCATACCTTAATTTACCAACGCCAATTATTCTTTCCATAAAGTAATTCCTCCTAATAAACCATTTACATTAGGCACTATTTTTACATTTGTTGGTAATTCAAATTCAATTTTTTTTGTATTGCCACCACCAAGATAAATATGATCGCAATTAAATAAATGTTGTAGAGTAGCGATCGCCTTTTCTAAGCGCTTATTCCATTTCTTTTTACCAATATCATCTAATGCTGCTCTTCCTAACTGTTCCTCATAAGTGTCTTTTTTGCGAAATGGATGATGACCCATTTCCAAATTTGGCACTAGTTTTCCTTCTAGAAACAATGCTGAACCGAAACCAGTTCCTAAAGTAACTACCAACTCTACTCCTTTGCCTTCAATTGTTCCTAGTCCTTGAATATCAGCATCATTAGCAACTCGCACGGGTTTCCCCAAGCGTTCTGAAAGCACTGCTGCCAAATTCAACCCTATCCAGTCAGAATCTAAATTTGCTGCTGTTTTAATCACACCATCCATAACTACACCAGGAAAACCTACGGATATTCTGTCAAATTCTCCTTGTTCTGCTGCTAAAGAGACAATCTCTTTTAATATTGGGTCTGGTTTTGCTGGGTCTGGTGTTTCGACACGACTACGTTTTGTGATAGGTTCTCCTGTTTCATCTAAGACTATTACTTTAATCCCGCTGCCACCAATATCAACTGCTAAAGTTTGTATAGTTTTAACTTCATTCATTGCTTACGCCTTTTTTTTATGACATATTGTCATCATAATTAATATTGTTTTACTCCGACAATATTTATAACCTTATCTTAATTATTTATCTAACTAAAGTCTTGCTTTAAAAACTGATTAATTTCCTGCCAAACTTTTGCCATAACATTCCCCAAAGTATGGTCAGTATCAAGTTCTATTAATTCTACCCAGGAGCGTTTGGCAACAAAATCTCGACTAGCTTGAATGGGAATCACGTTGTCATTTAAACCATGAAAAATTAAAGTTGGTACAGTACGTTTTAAATTTTTTTCTTCATACTCGATCAAATCAAGCATAAAATTATAACTCAATAGTGAATATTTTTTTTCTCCATAATGGTATATCCAATAATTTCCCCTTTGCTGCCATTTTTGTAATTTTTCTTCTCCTAAATTTTGTTGCCAATGGGATAAAAATTTAAAGGCTGGTGCAAGTAAAATTATTGCTTTAATATTTGAATTTCGTTCTGCTAAAAAAGTAGATGTTAAACCACCAAAACTAGAGCCAATTAATATTATTGGTGTAGATTTTTTTGTGATTTCTGACTCTACTTGATGAATTTGTCTTGTCAAAGTTAGGTTGTAAAAATCATTTTGATTTAAGTCTAGAATATTAAGATTGAGGTTGATTTCTGCGAAGCGATCGCGCAAATATATAGCTTTATTAGATTTGGGACTAGAGGCAAATCCATGTAAATAAATATAAGTGTAATTATTCAGCATTTCTTTTGTTTAAAGTCAAGAATAGGGCAGGGTAATTAGTAGCTAATATTTGTCCAAATGGTATTAACTAGCTATCAGCATTTTCCGTACCGGAATGCTCCGCAAACAGCATTTCCGTACAGAAACGCTTTTAAATTTATCTTGCTAAAGTATTTTTTTCAAAACTTGTAATAATTATTTTGTAAAGTTTATTAGTAATGACTAGTAATGACTGTTTTTTTCTTCGATAATTTTGGCGACGATCGAATCAGTTTTATATATTTATATCATATTATTTTATAAATCAGGCTGGCTATAAATTATTCCAGAATTTACTTACTATAAAATACTCATGCCAACCACCAGTACTTCTAGTCTTTAAAGTTAATTTAACTAGCGATTTTTGAGAGATTCCCGGCGTTGCTGCATTAACTTTGACCACTGTTGTAATTGTTCGGGAGTTAGCACTTCTCTAATTTTGAGAATGGTATTAAATTGTAATTCTGCTAAATCTTTTCTCAACTGTAAAACTTCGCCATGTTTTTGCCGTAGTTGATTATCAGTATTAGTAGCAATTATCATTTGATTCAATTCTTCCTGGGCATCCCGCAAATTTTCTAAACTTTGAATAATTTGCTGTTGATGTTGCTGACGAATTGCCACAATTTTATCAGTTTGTTCTTGTGTAAGATTTAGTTGTTGAAATACACCTTCTTCTGTTGATTGTGACTCCTGTACTTTTGTTGTTTGACTAATTATTTGAGCATCATTATTATAGTTAGGAGTTACAATAACAGAACTAATAGTTAAGGGTGTAACCAATAATCTTAATACAGCAGAAATCAAAGCTGGGGACATAAAATTTTACCTCTCAATATTTGGTTAGGTATGAATTAATATCAAATCCTTTTTTTTCAAATTATATCAAATCCGTTTAATTGGAAATAAAAAAATTCGGTGGTGGTGCATAGTAATGGTAAAGGAAGCACCAGGAGTTTGGGGGGATGGGGAGATGGGGACTGTGGGAAATGGGGAGATGAGGAGTGTGGGAGAAATTAAAAAATATGTATCCTACCATTACCATGCAGGACTATCAAAAATTCTTCAATCGTCATAACTACGCTCATCTTTGTGATTCTCTCTCCTCCTGACTCCTGACTACTCCTTACTTAACCAATCTATAACTGTTTAACCGGTAAAGAAGGTTGACTAAGTTTTTTGGCGTTGGTGATTTGAGATATGATATCATGTCCGGATAAGAGCGCGAACAAAAAACTTTCTCCTTCTACTACTCTTTCTTCTTCTTTCTTCTCTCCTGACTCGGTCCTCCCCCTCCTGGGAGGGGGAGGGGCGAGGGGTGGGTTGACTCCTAAAGAATTAAGATTAATATCATACACGCGCTTCACTAACGCCACTTTTTCTACCTAAATTGTTTCTTCCAACTTCGGTTTTACTTTTTTATTCTTACTTCTTTTACAGCGCTTTTCAATTGAGTAGATCACTAAACTCATTGTTAGGAGTCAGTCTTCAGGAGTAGACAGTAGTAGGAGCGAATGGCCATTCGCCCCTACAGGGTTTTGTTTGTGACGTGAGGTCAGAGATCGGCAAAAGTGCTGTAACCTACCACCTTCTTCAACGTAAAGTTACTAACTCTTCTGAAGTGGAGGGGTGAATACCAATAGTGCGGTCAAAGTCTGCTTTGGTTGCACCCATATTAACAGCGATCGCCATTCCTTGGATAATTTCTCCTGCATCTTTACCGACCATATGTACTCCTAAAACGCGGTCAGTATTACTCTCAACCACTAATTTCACCATTACTTTCTCATCTGCACCCGTGAAACTGTGGAACATTGGGCGAAACTTGGCGCGGTAACATTTGATAGAATCACCAAATTTTTCTTTAGCTTCTGCTTCTGTTAAACCTACGGTGGAACCTTCTGGTTCTGAGAAAACTGCTGTGGGAATATTTTCTAGAGAAATTGCTCTAGGGATATTACCAAATTCTGTATCAGCAAAAGCACGACCTTGAGCAATAGCAACAGGAGTTAAATTTGCTTTATCTATACAGTCTCCCACTGCATAAATATTTGGTTGAGTGGTACGACAGTTTCCACTAACGGCAATTGCACCACTAACTGTTTCTACTCCAGCGTTTTCTAAGTTCAAACCTTCTAAGTTTGGTTTGCGACCAGTTGCACAGAGGAATGTATCGACAATTAAAGGTTCGGCATTTTCTCCTGTTAGGTGAACTTTTAACCCTTCTTCGACTTTCTCAATTTTTTCTACATTTGTATTGATGCGGAAGTCTACTCCATGTTTTGTCATTCCTTCTTGAATATTGCTGCGGATGTCTTGGTCAAAACCTCGTAAAATTAAATCCCGACGAATAATTTGAGTAACTTCAGTACCGACACCATTTAAAATTCCGGCAAATTCTACACCGATATAACCGCCTCCCCAAACTGCCATTCTTTTTGGTTGCTCTTTGAGGTGGAACATTTCGCGGGAAGTAATACTATGTTCAATTCCAGGAATATTTATTTTTTCTGCTTTCCCACCAACAGCAATTAAGATTTTATCTGCTGTGATTTTACGATCGCCTACTTCTACGGTATGGGGGTCGATAAATTTGGCATATCCTTCTATTAGTTCTACTCCTGCTTTTTCCAGGAAACTGATGTGTAGTTTATTCAAACGTAGAACTTCTGTATTTACAGCATCTATTAATTTATGCCAATCAAAACTAGGTTCTACTTCACTCCAACCATAACCTACCGCATCTTGATACAAGTGGGAAAATCTAGAACCGTAAACCATCAGTTTTTTTGGGACACATCCTCTTATGACGCAAGTACCTCCTACTAAATCATTTTCAGCGATCGCTACTTTTGCCCCATAAGATGCTGCCCTTTTTGAAGATGCTAACCCTCCTGACCCTGCACCTATCACAAATAGATCGTAATCGTATGCCATAATTTAATATCCTCTGATTGATATTTCAACTATTTTGTTGTTTGTATTTTTCAATTATAACTGTTGTTGCTTCTCATGTAATTCTGTCATTGGGTATATCAGTTAAATTCGGACAACTGTTAATTTAATTAACTTTTGAATATCTGTAAAATCAACAACTTTTCCACACTCTATGTAGGTTTACGCGCTACTACTGTTGGGCAGATTCTGGCATTATCCCAAACAAATTTTATGTCATCAAAACCAACATTTTTTAGTTGTGATTTTGTTGTTGATGAACTCCTAAATGCTGTAAATTTTATCTTCAAGATATCAAAAAATATAATTTTTGAAAGTGACATATCCTCTGGATTAACTTGATTCATATCCCATTCTGAATTTGGGTCAACATTTGGGGCTGGGGTTAAAAAGCTAGTTACTAATATACCTCCTGGTATTAATGCTTTGAAAAACTGTTGATATAATTCGGTTACTTTGTCATCATCTGGTTCATAAACATTTAAACCATTGCTATTCAATAGTGTAAATTCATCTTCAAAAGGCAACTTCCAAGCATCTTCCCGATGTAATTCTACTTTTTCAGATCACCCATATTCTTCAGCTAATTTTTTTGCCAATTCTAAACTTTCAGAGTCAATATCAATTCCCACTAAACGAAAATTTTCTACACCTGTAAAATCCAACTTTAACAAATCTCTTATTACCCCAGAAGGTAAGGAAGCAAAAACTATATCTTCTTCCACATAATTCTGAATAACTTTACCAAAATGGGCATATCTTTGCTGTGAGGCAAGGAACATAAGACTTTTATTCAAAATAAACTTTTCTAATTCTGTTAAACTACGACCTTCTGTATCAATACCAGTAACTCTTCCTTGATACTGATGTTCCATTACATAATCTGTCCAATAGCCATTTAAACCACTATTTTGTAATAAAAATTGTCCTAAAGGAAAACCTGCTAATTCATTAAGAAGTTCTAATTGTCTGGCAACAGTAACATGGGGTTTATCTCCAGTCTGAATAATTCTTTGTTTAATCCTTTCTATGGTTTCTTCGAGACTTTCATTTTTACTTCCATGAGAGAGGATACGTTGTTCATTAAATTCTTGATATTGTTTAGTCATTGACTTACTTTGATTAAATTTCACTGTTGATTTTACTGCTGAATATCTGTCAAATCAACAGTTTCTCCACATTATTATTTAGGTTTTCTAGCTACTACTATTGGAAATATCCTGGCATTATCCCAAATAAATTCAATCTTATCAAAACCAACATTTTGTAGTTGTAATTTTGTAGTCGATGAACTCCTAAATGCTGTAAATTTGATATCTAATATATCAAAAAATATAATTTTTGAAAGTGACATATCCTCTGGATTAATCTGATTCATATCCCATTCTGAATTTGGGTCAACATTTGGGGGTGGGGTTAAAAAGCTAGTTACCAATATACCCCCTGGTATTAATGTTTGGAAAAACTGTCGATACAACTCGGTTACTTTTTGATCGTCAGGCTCATAAATATTTAAACCATTGCTGCTCAATAGTGTCAATTCATCTTTAAAAGAGAGACTCCAAGCATCTTCCTGATAGAATTCTACTTTTTCAGATAACCCATATTCTACAGCTAATTTTTTTGCCTGTTCTAAGGTTTGGAAATCAAGATCAATTCCTACTAAACGAAAATTATCTACCCCTGTAAAATTCAACTTCAACAAATCTCTCATTACCCCACAAGGTAAGGAAGCTAAAACTGCACCCTCTTGTACATAATTCTGAATAACTTTAACAGAATGGATATGTTTTTGTTGTGTGGCAAGGGGAAGAGGATTTTTGTCCAATATAAACTTTTCCAATTCTCTTAAACTACGACCTTCTGCATCAATACCAGTAAATCTTCTTTTATACTGATGTTCTATTAAATAATCTGTCCAATAACCATTAAAACCACGATTTTGTAATAAAAATTGCCCTAAAGGAAAATCTGCCAATTGATTGATAAGTTCTAATTGTCTGGCAACAGTAACATGGGGTTTATCTCCAGTTTGAATAATTCTTTGTTTTATCCTTTCTATGGTCTGTTCAATAGTTTCATTTTGATTTCCATGAGAGAGGATACGTTGTTCATTAAATTCTTGAGATTGTTTATTCATTGACTTACTTTGATTAAATTTCACTGTTGATTTTACTGCTGAATATCTGTAAAATCAACAGTTTATCCACATTATTATTTAGGTTTTCTAGCTACTACTGTGGGATATATTCTTGCATTATCCCAAATCAATTCTATTTCATCAAACCCAACTGTTTGTAATTGTAATTTTGTTGTTGATGAACTCCTAAAGGCTGTAAATTTAACATTCAATATATCGTCAAATAGGATTTTTGTAAGTAACATATCATCTAGATTTAGTTGATTCATATCCCATTCTGAATTGGGGTCTAAACCTGGGGATGGAGTAATAAAGCTAGTTACTAATATACCTCCTGGAATTAATGCTTTGAAAAACTGTCGGTATAACTCCGTAACTTTTTCATCATCAGGTTCATAAACATTTAAACCATTGCTCCTCAATAGTGTAAATTCATCTTGAAAAGGCAGATTCCAAGCATCTTCCTGATGAAATTCTACTTTTTCTAATAAATCATATTCTTCAGCTAATTTTTTTGCTAATTCTAAACTTTCATAATCAATATCAATTCCCACTAAACGAAAATTTTCTACACCTGAAAAATCCAACTTCAACAAATCTCTCATTATTCCACAAGGTAAAGAAGCAAAAACTAAACCATCTTGCACATAATCCTGAATAACTTTACCGAAATTGACATATCTTTGTTGTGTAGACAATAAACTTTTATCCAGCAAAAATTTTTCCAATTCTGTTAAACTACGACCTTCGCTATCAATACCTGTCACCCTTCCTTGATACTGATGTTCCATTACATAATCTATCCAATATCCATTAAAACCTCCATTTTGCAATAAAAATTGTCCTAAAGGAAAACCTGCTAATTCATTAAGAAGTTCTAATTGTCTGGCAACAGTAACATGGGGTTTATCTCCAGTTTGAATAATTCTTTGTTTTATCCTTTCTATGGTCTGTTCAATAGTTTCATTTTGATTTCCATGAGAGAGGATACGTTGTTCATTAAATTCTTGAGATTGTTGAGTCATAATTCTATTTTAATTAAATTAGACTTTTGATTTTAATTTACTGCTGAATATCTGTCAAATCAACAGCTTCTCCACACTCTATTTAGGTTTACGCGCTGTTACTGTGGGATATATTCTCGCGTTATCCCAAATAAATTCTATTTCATCAAATCCAACAGTTTGTAATTGTAATTTAGTTGTTGATGAACTCCTAAATCCTGTAAATTTAACATTCAATATATCGCTCAATAGTATTTTTGAAAGTAACATATCATCTAGATTTACTTGATTCATATCCCATTCTGAATTGGAGTCTAAATCTGGGGGTAGAGTTAAAAAGCTAGTTACTAATATACCTCCTGGTATTAATGCTTTGAAAAACTGTTGATATAATTCGGTTACTTTGTCATCATCTGGTTCATAAACATTTAAACCATTGCTATTCAATAGTGTAAATT
>NZ_JAAHGM010000038.1:0-72869 GCF_010692625.1 Okeania sp. SIO2C2 | reverse complement strand
CTTTTCAAAGCATGGAGGTAAGGCACACAGGGTTGTTTCTCTCATTGGTGGAATATTTTCAGGTAAAAGTATTGCTGTATAATAATTTTAGACTATTTTACCACATTTTTTTCCTAAAGTCCAGTTAGGCAATAATTGAAAATACTTCAATACACCCAACTCCCCATTCCCCCATCTATTTCCCATCAAGATTTTTATATCTGAATTCAGCGATCGCTCTAGGTTTCTCCACCAATCTCTGAAATACATTTGTATTGTATTGTATTATTGCGACATACGCATTAGTAGAAAAGGAATATGTTAACTAGGAGGTTTATAGAACCCTGACGGTATCTTGACCTTGATGACAATTTTGAGCCATGGAGTCTTCGTGGGATAGAGGCAAGAGGAGAAACTGGTATTAGACAGAAAAACGTTGCGTAAGTCCTGAGAATATTGTCAACTACACAAATTATTCAGTATTCTAAATAAACTACTCTAACTAATAAAATAACAATGACCAAAAAAGAGGGTCAATAGCCTCCCCTTTCAAGGGGATGAAAAAAGTAAACTTCAGTATTTTCTTGCCTCTGGCCTCAGCCGGAGGTACTGATAACTGATATAGCACTACAAAAATTGGTTAGGACATTTTTCAATCCTAAAATCCTTTTACAGTTTGCTATTCCCTGTTCCCGGTTCCCTATTCCCTAGCGCGTAGCGCTATAACTGATAACTGAAATGACCACACCTTCCTCTGTTACCGTTACCGTTCCCGCAACTACTGCAAATATCGGCCCTGGTTTTGACTGCATCGGTGCTGCTCTCTCCTTATATAACCGCTTAAAATTTTCTATTGCGGATAGCGCAACAGAACTCAAAATTTCTGTCACTGGCAAAGAAGCTGCACGAGTAAGCACAGATAAAACCAATCTTGTCTATCAAGCATTCGTCAAATTATATGAACATCTCAAGCAAATACCCCCATCTGTAGAAATAGAAATCGACTTAGGAGTACCCTTAGCTAGAGGTTTAGGAAGTTCAGCTACTGCAATAGTCGGAGGTTTACTCGGAGCAAATCAACTGGCGGGACATCCTTTGAATCAAACAGAAATAATGAATTTAGCGATCGCTATTGAAGGACACCCAGATAATGTTGTACCTGCCTTACTCGGCGGCTGTTGTTTAACAGCTTCCACCCCTACTGGTTGGGAAATATGTGATATTCCTTGGCATTCTGATATTGTGCCAGTAGTTGCAATTCCAGATTTTGAACTTTCAACAGCAGAAGCGCGACGAGTTTTACCAACAGAGTACAGTCGCGCCGATGCAATATTCAATGCTGCTCATTTAGGAATTTTGTTAAGAGGTTTAGAAACTGGTAATGGAGATTGGTTAAAAGCTGGAATGCAAGATAAAATTCACCAACCCTACCGTAAGTCTCTAATCACAGGATATGAAAAAGTCAGATTAGCTGCTTTAGATGCTGGTGCTGATGAAATGGTAATCAGTGGTGCTGGCCCGACTTTATTAGCACTGACAAATTCGCTCACAACATCAGCAGTAGTAACAGCAATGGCAGATACTTGGAAAAATCAAGGAGTAGTTACAGAAGTAAAAGCTTTAGAAGTTGACACTAGAGGAGCAATTTGTAATTAGCTTGGTGATTTGATAGAACGCGATCGCTACCTTGGTATAATTGGCAAGCGAACACCAATGCTTGTCCAAATTTTCCATAAATTTAGCGATCGTCATAATTTTTTCCTTCTAGATTAAATATACATATAGCACTTTCGGTGCAGACTGGTATGCAAACGTGCAGGTAATATCATCTCCGGATAATTAGACTTGTCGCTTTATAACTTAAAAAATCCTCAAAAACTTTGTTCTGTCAGGATTGTAGCTATTGGCTACTAAAAAGTCTTGGAATTATTGCTCTGTCTAGGTTGGAGCGATTTTTTCCATCTATTTAGCCACAACTCTATTAGTTATGCAAAAAAACTATCCTTTCAGTTGCTATCGCAAATCTCTTTTTTATCTCTAAGACCTACGGACGTTCCATGCAACGTCCCTACTACTCCCTACTCCCTACTCACTTATTTATCAGTATTCAACCGGAGGTGATATCACCAAATAAATCATTTTTTGTACCTTTTTCCCAAAAAGCTCTTCCCTGTTCTACCAAGGGTGAAAAAAGAATGTTACGAATAATTAGAAGAGTTAAAATACTTGACATCAGATGTTACAAGTGACTAAAAAGACGTCCTAAGAAATGATACTTAATATATTAATTCTGTACGTCGCCCTAACGACGGAGATCCTAACTGAGTTCCGAGTTCTGACTCCTAAGTACTCACATAATTATTTGTAGCAAACATTTGTCATGCTTGGTATTCCCTGTTCCCTACTTCAGGCCAAAATTTATACCTTTTTCACCAGAGGTCTATTTATCAGTATTCAACCGGACATAATATAACAGGGAACAGAGAAAGACTGTTAAACTATCAGCTCTATTCAATGAGTCAATATTTATATACCCAATTTCAATGCTAAACAGCTTATGCTAAATGTTAATATTAAACATTATTTTTCCTCAGCAGTAATTATTTAACTTTCAAAGTCCGTAAACGATTGATCGCTGCTGCCAACTCAAAACGTCGGAAGATAGCTAAATCTGCTTGTGGAAAAGGAAGCAAAACATCCAAACCTTTAGATTCAATATCTGCCATAATAGCATCAACAACTTCTGACAATGTTCGATCACTATCCATGTATTGTTTTTTAGCATAAACCATAGCTGCACCAATCGCCGTTAGTTGGTCTTTACTCACTAACTGTTCAACACTAGAGAGGTCAACATCCTCGCTACCAAACACAACCTCATCAACGTCTCGTACTTTCAAACGCACATCTCGTCGTCCCCGACTGGGATCTAAACTTTCTGATAGTGGTATCCGCGCTCGAATTTCACCAAAATTTTCACCACCTTCAGAAGTACGACCAGTAACGTATTTTTTGGCAATCTCTTTAGCTTTTTCTGTAACTTCTTTAGCTTGGAAGTTTTCCATAGCAATAATTTTATCTGCCACTTCAAAATAGTCACCACTACCACCCATAACCAAAATTGTTGATACTTGATAGTCAATATATAACTGTCTTACCTTATCAATAAAAGGAGTTATAGGTTCACTATCTTTGGCAATAAGTTCTTGCATCCGGCGATCGCGAATCATAAAATTAGTTGCTGCCGTATCCTCATCTACTAACAATATAGGAGAAGTTGTAGTAACTTCTTCAGGTTTATCGTTTTTAATACCTATCTCCAAAGCTTCCATAATATTTGCAGCTTGAGAGGTGCTACCACTAGCATTTTCTGTAGTAAATTGAGTAGTAGAACGATCTTGAGGCAATTGATTAATAAACGGCGAAATATCTACACCTGCAACACTACGACCATCCTCTGCTCTAATTTTCACCGCTGCTGGATCTGTCACAACAAATTCACGTCCATCACCAGGAATGTGGTTATAAACCCCTAATTCAATCGCTTTGAGGAGGGTAGACTTACCATGATAACCACCACCCACAATTAATGTCACCCCTTTAGATATTCCCATGCCAGAAATTTTACCTTGATTCGGGCATTCAAACTCTACTTCCAAAGATGGAGGAGACTGAAATGGCACTACATTCTCAGATGACAAAGGGCGACTGTCAATCCCACTACGACGTGGTAAAATTGCACCATTAGCAACAAAAGCCACCAGATTTTTTTCTACCAACTGCTTCCGTAAAAAATCTGTATCTTCTACAGTTTCTACATGACGGCGACAAGCATCAGCATCTAATTGTTCATATTTGAGACTGCGATGAACAATATAAGGCATATCATCACACAACATTTCTGCTGCCTGTCTACCTAGAATACGACGACCATTTGCCGGTAATCCAACTATTAATCGTACTTCAACACCTTTTTGAGGATTGTTTTTTAATTTTATCGGTTTTCCTCTTTGTAAAGCGGGGTTTGACCCAGGAGAAACAACTTTAGGAGCTGGAGGGTCTATATTAGCCAAATATACTGATGTTCGTTCCAGCACTTCCTGTCCCATTTTCGTAATTGCCACCATCCCACTTTTGCCAGTGCCACGCCGTCCACTGACCTCATAAGCCATTCTGTCAAATTTACGAGTTAGGAAATCCCGTAGGGCAATTTCTCGAATTGGACTTTTATAAAGTTCTGGAGGAAAGGCAGCAACTGTATAAGGCACCTGCACCCGAAGTTTACTAGGAGCGCCAAAGGGGTCTCCCTGAATATAATCAATGATTAGGGTAAAGTCAGGAAATTCGTAACTACCTTGAATGTCTCTGTAAGCTTTGTAGTTACAGTTGTCTAAGTCTAAAAGTTTCTGCCTGAGAGTTTGTTGATTAGTCATTTTTCAGGTATCAGGTGTCATGCTAGAAAGGATAATTAGTAATAATACTGTAGGTTGGTTCTGCACTTAACTTCACCTAACCTACAAAATGCCAATTTTTTATGATATAGCAGGGAACAGGCAACAAGCAACAGATTGAAAAACATTTCCCTGTAACTAGCTATGTTCTAACCTATCTGTCTATTGCTATAACTATTAGCATTTCCGAATTATGATAGAATATCAGACTAGCTTAATTCGGTATAAAAAAATATTCCATCTCAGCGCCATTGTTACATCTTTACTTGATCTCCCCATCTCCCCACACTCCCCACCCTTTTTATCTAATTACACCGATGCTACCGGATTTGATACAATCCCTAGCTTCTGACTACTACACTAGTAGACCACTCTAGGGACATTCCATGGAACATCCCTACAAGGATTTTGCTTTTGTCTATGTGGTTCACCCATCTTAAACACTTAAACAGTGCTGCAAATCAGATAAGCGGGTTTGATTTAATTTCTAAAACACCTGTGTCACCATCAATATGGGCCTCAACTCCTACAGGTAAAGCTGCATTTGGACTATCATGGCCAAAAGGAAGGTCGGAAACGATGGGAATGTTTAAATCAGCCAGGCGATCGCGCAATACGTCTTCAACAGTAAACTCTGTATTATTCATAAGGCCAGGGGAACACTGACTAAACCGCCCCAGAGCAATACCATTCAACTGCTGTAAAACCCCAGCCATCCGCCAGTGGGTCAACATTCGGTCAATACGGTAAGGAACTTCATTTGTATCTTCTAAGGCTAAAATTGTCCCAGTCAAATCTGGTTGATACTTAGTGCCTAATAAATGACCAGCTACAGTCAAATTTGCAGGCATTAAATAGCCCTTGGCCTGGCCTCCACCCCAACCATTGCCTTTTAAAGGTTCTAGGGAACGACCCTCTACCAAGTCAAATAGTCGTTGAATGGACCACTCTGGTTCGGCAGCTAAAGTAGTTAATAATGGACCATGAACACAGGAAAAATTGCTGATTTTACTAAAAGTCCACAGCAGGGCAGTAATATCAGAAAAACCAATCAACCATTTAGGAATAGGCAATGAAAAATCATTGAGGTTTGGCCAGTTTTCGAGTAAGCGAGTCGTACCATAACCACCCCTAGAGCAGAGAAGACCACGATAATTTTCATTACTAATCGCTGCTATTAATTGAGTGAAGCGACTTTCGTCTGTACCTGCTAAATAACCCCATTGTTCATCATAACCAGGAGTTAATTCTACTTGGTAGTCATGCGATCGCCAAATTTCCACTCCCTTTTCAAAAGCATCTAATTCTCGCAGACAACCGCTTGGTGAAATAACTTGTAGTAAGTCACCAGGTTTTAACCAATTTTGATTTAGCATATTATTATTGTAGAAGGAAAAAGGAAGAAGTTTGATTATTTATCTTCCGTTATTTGAACTATAGCAACCGTCAGGTTGATTAGGATAATTAGTGGGAGCATCTTGCTCGCGTTATGAATCATATCATGTCCCCTAGTGTCGTTTTTGTAAAAGTTAGCGTGAATATCTACAGCACATTTAAGTTTTTTCAGGCTTTTAAGCCTTCTTCCCTCTTACTTCTTCCTTACCCTTACCAAAGTTATGTTATAATTTTATCCATTCTTTCAACGGTAATGGTATTGATTGAACTAGGGACAAATCATCTAATGATATCAGCTACTATCGCCTCCGCTCCAATGAAAGGAAAGCGGTCGTTTTGCTGGCGCACAACTCCGTTAACGCTGCGCGATATGTTTGCGGAGTATGACCTAGGAAAAAGCGGAGCTTCCCGTAGGGTGGGATGGCGAGGAGACCTCGCAATTCCAATCGACCAAGAGAGAGGATGTATTTCAGTTTCTTTCCCATCTCCCCATCTCCCCATCTCCTCATCTCCCCATCTCCCCATCTTCCCATCTCCCTCTATCATTACGGCGACACCACTACCTAACTTGATTCACAACTAAAATATTACGATTTCGGTCACCTACTCGTTTATACATAAACTTATCAACACTGTCTTTTGCTAAATATATTCCTAATCCACCTATAGGGCGTTTATCTAAGGTTTGTTGTAAAGTTTCTTCTGTTACCATTTCTGCTTGAGTAGGGTCATAAGGTATGGCTGTATCTTCAATATAAACAGTTAAATTGTGCTCATTTATTTCTGCTTGTACAGAAATATCTCCTGCTAAACCAGCTTTATCATAGCCATGAGTAATAATATTTGTTGCTATTTCATCTACTGCTAAACGTAATTTATATGATGCTTTTTTTTCTAAACCAGCTTCTTTTCCTGCCGACATAATATACTGACCAATTTTTCCTAAAGAGTCTAGGTTACCTGACACTATTAAAGGTTTCATAATGCTCCTTTTTTTTTAGTTTTTTGTAGTAATAATTTTCATCTTTTGTGTGGCGGGTTTAATACCCCATCGTCACCCGCAGTCCTTAAAATTGTTTTGGGTTTGAATCCCACCATGCAATTCTCCCTTCTACCTCCCCCCTTTGAAAGGGGGGAAGGGGGGGGATACCTTCTGCCTTCTGCCTTCTGCCTTCTTCAATAATTTCGACGCACCGCTAATATTGTAATATCATCAAATTGTGGCGCATCATCCATATAATTAAATAAATTATCTTTAATGCGTTCCATCAATTCTGAGGCAGAATTAGCAGATTTTTCTACTATTTCTTTTAGCTTATTATCTGTAAATAACTTTCCATCAGGAGATTTTGCCTCAGTTACTCCATCAGTATAACCTATTAATATATCTCCCCTTTCTAAATGAACCTGCTGAATTCCAAACTGCATATTTGGCATCATTCCTACCGCAGGACCAGTAGAATTTAATAGTTGTTTTATTATACCATCTTGATTAACAATAAATAGCGGTTCATGTCCTCCATTAATATAGCTGAGTATACCCGTTTTCGGATCTAGCACCCCAAAAAATAATGTGGCAAACATACTCATTTGCCAATATTTTTCTGCAACATAGTTGTTTGTAAGACGAACAGCTTGAAGAGCATTCTGGTGAGCTAAGTTAGTTGCATTTGACTCACCTATCCAATCAGAATTTTTAGGTTTATGTGCTTGAAGTATAGGAGCTGCTGTTCCTCGGAATTGAATTTCCCCAGAAAAAATACGAATTAAGCTGCGGAATAGAGCCATAAATAATGCTGCCCCTACGCACGACCAATGAAAATGCACCACCACCTATTTTTATGTAGCTAGTTACTAATAGACATCTCCAATAATAAAAAATCAAATCAATGATCGTGCAGAAATTATCAATTCTTTCCCCCTACTGCTTGCTGCCTCTTTTCTCGAGATGTCTAATGAGTGAGAACTGACATCCTTTCTTAGAAACCTATAACTATCTGTAAAAATCTATGATTTTCTATATAGTCTTTTGCAGGTTTAATACCCCACCGTCAAGGGGAGTGCTTAAAATTGTTTGGTTTAATCCATAAGCAATTTTCCCTTCTGCTTCCCCCTTTTAAAGGGCGAACAACCGTTCGCCCCCTACTGCTGACTATTTCTTTAATGCATAAATTTTCTTCAAATATTCTCTATCTTAGCTGCATCATATTCATCCAGTAAATAAATACTTTGATCGAAACCTGTTTTCTTGATGGTATCCAGCACCATTTCTTGAACACCTACCATATAAATATCAACACCTGTTCCCATTTTTTGTTTGGAGAAAATCAATACCCGTAGACCCGCACTTGCCATATATTCTAGGTCATTCATCATCAAAACAAGTCTTTTTGAGTTTTCGGCTGCTGCTTCCTCTACTTTTTTCTTAAAAGCTGGAGCGGTAGACCCATCTAATTCTCCAGATAAAGTTATTTTAGCGATGCCGTTTGTTGTTTCTAGCGTTGCTTCAAAAGCCATAATTTTCCCTTATTTATTAATTTCGTCGTAATTTATACTACTAGCGCGTCAAGCTTGAAATAGTGTTTGAGGAAAATTCTCCAAACCTTAGTCAGGGCAAGAATTATACTAAAAAATTTAATACACCATTTTCAGCTTGACACGCCACTACTGAGCGATATTTTTGGTTTTTCTATCATATCATTCCTGAGTTATATCATGTTCGGATAATTAGTGGGACTTAAAAAAATAAAGCCAGAAAACAGGCTCAAATATAGACCGACAAAGGCTTTGACGTCAAAAAGGTATAAATCTTGAATTACCAAGGGTTCTAGCCATTTTTAGAGCATCGACGTAATTCCCTTATCTAGACTGACTTTGACTCATTTTTTCGACCAGAAAATGTTTAAGTACCATTAGTAGACATCTCCAGAAAAAAGGGAACAGGGAACAGGGAACAGGGAACAGGGAACAGAGAACAGGGAGAAATAATTGATAATTTATGGATAATAATTGATTTGATTTTTGATTTTTACCAGATGTCTAGCGATCAAAAAATTTTCTCTTTCTTTTCTTCTTTCTTTCCTCCTGACTCCTGAGGACTGACTCTTTCGTCTCAAGATGTCTAGCGATCAAAAAACTTTCTCTTTCTTCTTCTTTCTTCCCTCCTGACTCCTGAGGACTGACTCCTGACTCCTTCGTCTCAACCGGACAAGTCTATTATTTTCCTATCAGAATAACTACTGAGCGATCGCCAACTAATAACCCCTGTTGATTTTCCAGTACAGGTTCAGTTCCTGGTTCCCAAGCATCTTCTGGCGATGGACAGGCAGTATTAGCAAAAACATGCCACTGCATTCTTTGGGGCAAACCAGGAATTTCAAACCAGAGACTTTCCCAGTGCATATTCATTGCTACATAAATATAGTTATCCTGCTGTTTTCCCTCTTTAGCGTGTTTGCCACAGAGCATAAAAGCTATAGTACGGCAGCTCTCAGACCAATCTACATTCCACGCTTGGGTTCCATGCCAAGTAATATCTGCATAACCACTATTAGTATAATCTTGATTTCTGAAATGGTTACGATTTCTTAATACTGGATGTGCTTTGCGAAATGCAATGCAGTTTTTCACAAATCTAAATAACTCAGCATTAGTTTTGAGAAATTCCCAGTTAAGCCAATTTAGTTCCGAGTCATGGCAGTAGGTATTATTATTGCCATGTTTACTACGTCCTATTTCATCTCCCATCAGCAACATTGGCACACCTTGACTAACCATCATAATTGCGATCGCATTTCGCATCTGACGGCTACGCAAAGCATTAATTCCCGGGTCGTCTGTCCAACCTTCTGTCCCACAATTCCAACTTTCGTTATCATTGGCACCATCGTTATTATTTTCGCCATTAGCTTCGTTATGTTTCCCATTGTAAGAAACCATATCAGCTAGGGTAAAACCATCATGGGCGGTAATAAAATTAATAGATGTTGCGGGAGCACGACCTTGCCAAGAATATAAGTCTGGGGAACCTTGTAATCTTTGCGCCATTTCCCCTACAGTACAATCACCTTTAATAAATTTGCGAATTGCATCGCGATACTTACCATTCCATTCTGCCCAACGTCCAAAAGCTGGAAAAGAACCAACTTGATATAAACCCCCTGCATCCCAAGCTTCTGCAATCAATTTACAGTTAGCTAAAATTGGGTCAAAAGCCAGAGTTTCTAAAAGTGGAGGATTTGTCAATGGTGCCCCCCAGGGATCACGACCGAGAATTGAAGCCAAATCAAACCGGAAACCATCAATATGATATTCGCTTGCCCAATAGCGCAAACAATCTAACACTACACCACGAACAATGGGATTATTGCAGTTAATAGTATTACCACAGCCACTAAAGTTATAGTAATAACCTTCGGGTGTTAGCATATAATATACTTTATTGTCAATACCCCGGAAAGAAATTGTCGGACCGTTTTCATTCCCTTCTGCCGTATGATTGAATACAACATCTAAAATCACTTCAATCCCATTTTTATGCAGTTCTTTAATTAGAGTTTTTAACTCATCTATCTGCATCCCTGACTTGCCTGTAGCTGCATAACCTGCTTTCGGGGCAAAAAATCCGACCGTACTATAACCCCAATAATTGTAGAGCATTTCTCCTGTAATTGGGCTGGGGCGGGAATTTTCAAACTCATCAAATTCATAGATAGGCATCAATTCTACTGAATTAACACCCAATTCTTTGAGGTAGGGAATTTTTTCGCGGATGGCAGCAAATGTTCCGGGATGTTTGACTCCAGAAGAGGGATGAGCGGTAAAACTACGAACGTGCATTTCATAGATAATTTGGTCTTCTGGTGGAATTTCTAGAGGACGGTCATTTTCCCAGTCAAAATCATCATAAGCAATTCTTGCTCGATGTTGATAATTGTCATCCCAGTTAGGAAAAACTCCCCAAACATCCCGACCCCCAATAATCTTAGCGTAGGGGTCCATGAGAATTTTATTCTTGTCGAACCATTGACCTTCCTGGAAGTTATTTGGTCCGTCCATCCGGTAGCCATATTCGATATTTTCTATATTCAGGTCGAAGACAATCATACAATAAACGTTCCCAATTCTAAATTTTTCAGGAAAGGGAATTTCTGCCATTGGTTGGATAGCACCTTTTTGAAACAATACCAATGTACAGGATGTTGCATTAGAGGAGAATATAGAAAAATTCACTCCTCCAGGCACCAGAGTTGCACCAAATGGGAAGGGTTTCCCACTACGCAGTTTGAAGTCACCGTGACTGTCGGTAGGGTGAATATCAATACGATCTAATTGCATGACTTTTGATTAAATATATGGGGGAATAGGTTGTTGGTTATCTGTAGGTTTTAGGTAAGCTAAGAAGCATTTAGATTTTATCAGGAATTACGCATGAACGCTATTGGTAGTGGACTGACACACCTTAAATGGTGCATTAGAATAGCCAGCCAAAAGTTACTATTACCAAGACAAGCGATCGCTCTTCAACAGGCAGTCAAAAGAGAAACTTGGCTTTGTGGCGAAGTTGGAAGAAAAGCTCTCAGAGAAGCGATCGAAAGGGTAAGGGAGAAACATCCCTTTTCTATTGATGCTTTTGTTTTGCTACCAGAGCATTTTCATTGTCTGTGGACTTTGCCCCCCAATGATGGGGATTTTTCAAAGAGATTGCGACTGATAAAAACCTATGTTACTAAACATTATGGGCATAGAATTAGGTATTAATCGAGAAATTTCTTTGTGACGACAAAAGCGAAAAGAAAGCAATCTTTGGCAGCGTCGTTTTTGGGAACATTTAAGTCGAGATGAGCGAGATTTTGATCTGCATTGTGACTATATTCAATATAATCCCGTTCGGCATGGGTTATGTGCAAATCCCCAAGATTGGCAATTTTCGAGTATTCATCGGTTTATAGCTCAGGGAATTTATCCGGCAAATTGGGGAAGGAATGGAACTCCAGAAATACCACAAGAAATTTGGGATGAATAAAATGTACAAATATTTGGGATAAGGCTGTGGTTATGCTTCGCTAAAACACCCTACTAGACTCTTTAAATCGGCTTTTAATATCTATTACTAAACAGGGAATTTATCCGGCAAACTGGGGAAGGGATAGAATTCCAGAAATACCACAAGGAATTTGGGATGAATAAAATGTACAAATATTTGGGATAAGGCTGTGGTTATGCTTCGCTAAAACACCCTACTAGACTCTTTAAATCGGCTTTTAATATCTATTACTAAACCATGAATAGCTATACTATCGAACTTAACCCAATAATTGACTTAACAGATGAACAATTCTTTCAACTTTGTCAAAAAAACCAGGATTTAAGATTTGAAATAAATGCCAAAGAAAATTTAATTATTATGTCGCCGACCGGGGGATAAACTGGAAGTTATAACGCTGGATTAACTTCTAAAATATGGATTTTGAATGAGCAAAGAAAGCTAGGCAAAGTTTTCGACTCATCCGCAGGTTTTAAACTCGTTAATTGTGCTAACCGTTCTCCCGATACTCCCTGGATACCTATAGAAAAATGGAATAATTTAACATCCGAACAAAGAACAAAATTTTTACCTATTTGCCCTGATTTTTTAATCGAATTAATGTCACCTTCCGACAGCTTGTATGAAACCAGAGACAAAATGAAAGAATATCTGGAAAATTGAATGCAGTTAGGTTGGTTAATTAATCCCAAAAATCAGCAACTAGAAATTTATCGTGCTGGTAAAGATGTGGAAATATTAGACTCGCCTCAAACATTATCTGGTGAAGATATTTTGCCTGGATTTGTTTTAGATATGACAATAATTTGGTAGTTAACTCTAGGAAATAAAGAATCAAAATGACAAATATTACTATTGAGTTTAACCCAATAATTGACCTGACAGACGAACAATTTTTTCAACTTTGTCAAAAAAACCAGGATTTAAGATTTGAACGAAATGCCAAAGGAGATTTAATTATTGTGCGGCTGATGGGGGGAAAAACTGGAATTATTAATGCTGAAATTTCTACCAATTTAGTAATTTGAAATAGACAAACAAAATTAGGATTTGGTTTCAATTATTCCGTAGGTTATCAACTCCCTAATGGTGTTAACCTTTCTCCTGATTGTTCCTGGATACCCAGATAAAAATGGAATAATTTAACTCCCGAACAAAGAGATTTTTTTTACCTTTTTGCCCTAATTTTTTAATCTAATTAATGTTTCCTTCTGACAGCTTATTCGACACTAGAGAAAAAATGACAGAATATCTGGAAAATGGAATGCGTTTAGGTTGGTTAATTAATCGAAAATCTCGGCAAGTAGAAATTTATCGTTTTGGTAAAGATGTGGAAATATTAGACTCTCTTACAACATTATCTGGTGAGGATGTTTGATCAGGGTTGGTTTTAGATATGTCAGTAATTTGGTAGTTAATTAGAATGAAAAATATTACTAATTTAGCTAAAAATTTATAACGCTTTTGAGATGGATGAATTACAATAAATTCAAAATACCAACGCGATTAAAAAAAATTGATGAAATATCCATACTACTGTAAAAGAGAAAAGATATAGTAGTCGAAGGAAAGGTTAAAATATATCAAAAGCTTAAAAATCAGACAACACCAGATTTTTTCTTCCTCCTTCTTCCTTCTGCTATAACTGAAAATTGATATAAACATAAAATCTGATGACTAATATTCAAGGTACACCAGGTATTGATTTTCTCAGTGGCACTCCTGAAGATGACATAATTGCTGCTTTGACAAGTAAAGATATTGTTCAAGGTTTCGGGGGTAATGACCAAATTTTCGGCAACCAGGGAACTGATGTCCTTCAAGGTAATCAAGGAGATGATATTGTATACGGTGGACAAGATGCCGATACAATTTTTGGCGGGCAAGGAAATGACTTGATGTTTGGAGATTTTGGCCCAGACTGGTTAATTGGTGACCTGGGTAGGGATACTATGAGTGGAGGTGAGGGTGATGATTTATTTGCTATTGGTAGACGTGGCGGTCTATCTTCTACTGGTGGAGTGAATATTACAGATGCAGATGTAATTACTGATTTTGGTAATGGTGGCGATCGCCTAATCTTAACTGGTGGCTTACAATTTAGTGAGTTGAATATTCTTTCTTCTGAGAGTAATACTATTATTCAAGACCGAGTAACGGGAGAATATTTAGCAGTTTTGTCAGGGGTGACAAGTCTTGAGGAGTCAAGTTTTAGTTCTATTTTTGGTCAGGTGGAGTTGGGTCAAATGTTACCTATTTCAGCACAGGCGAATTTTTCTGGTCAGACTATTAATTTGGAAGTAGCACAAAATCCACTTGAACAGGGGATAGGTTTAATGTTTAGGACTGAGTTGCCAGATGATCGAGGAATGTTGTTTGAGATTAACCCTCCTCGGACTGTGAATTTTTGGATGAGAAATGTGTTTATTAATCTGGATATGGTGTTTCTGAGGAATGGGGAGGTACAGGCAATTTTTTCTAATTTACCTCCTTGTGAATTTGAACCTTGTCCTACTTATGGACCTAATGTTCCTGTCGATCAAGTGATTGAGTTGAGGGGGGGAAGAGCTGCTGAGTTGGGTTTAAGGGTTGGCGATCGCCTGGATATTCAGCCTGTTTTTTTGGCTATCTAATTTTGTCTGTTTTGATGGTTAGGCTATTTGAGTGCTGTTTTTTAGTTGAATAAAAAGTCATGCATATAGGCGAGTGTAACCTTATAAATCTATACTATCACAATTTTTTGTTTATTCCCTGGGGAATTTCCTCTAATTTTTTTGAGCTTGAGAAAATGAAGCGAACAAATTTTTCTGACTTGAGGATTTGAAAGCTTTCTTCTTGAGTTATGAAAAATATATCTCTAGTTCTCAAAACATCAGCAAGAGTAGGACAAGAAATTGGTAGTTGAAGAGCGGCTGGATTCATTAAGTGTTGAGTGGCGATATTTTCCACATCAATTGCCACACTCTATCTTTGTTTGAAACTCTGTTACCTGTTTTTTTGCGTTGAATAAAAAGTCATGCATATAGGCGAGTTTACCCTTATAGTTTGATACTACCACAGTTTTTTGTTTATTTCCAGGGGAATTTCCTCTAATTTTTTTGAGCTTCAGAAAATGAAGCTAATAAATTTTTCTGACTTGAGGAGTTGAGAACTTTTTACTTCTTTAGTTATGAAAAATATATCTCTAGTTCTCAAAATATCAGCAAGAGTTAGGACAAGAAGTTGGTAGTTGAAGAGTGACTGGATTAATTAAGTGTTGAGTGGCGATATTTTCCACATCAATTGCCACACTCTATCTTTGTTTGAAACTCTGTTACCTGTTTTTTGCGTTGAATAAAAAGTCATGCATATAGGCGAGCTTACCCTTATAGTTTTATACTACCACAGTTTTTTGTTTATTGTCTGGGGAATTTCCTCTATATTTTTTTTGAGCTTCAGAAAATGAAACGAACAAATTTTTCTGACTTTAGCAGTTGAGAACTTTCTAGTTTTTCAGTTATGGAAAATATTTCTAGTTCTCAAAACATCAGCAAGAGTAGGACAAGAAGTTGGTAGTTCAAAAGTAGCTGGATTAACTGGATTTTGATATGTAAAATGACGATATTCTAAACAAAATCTATCCCAAGCAGCTATTTGAATTTGAAATACTACAATTATTAGTTCTATCAACCAAGGAGACAAATTAAACTGGAAATATATTCGCTTCTTCAGATATGCACAAATTTCCGTAATTGCCTGATTAACTGTAACTGGTGTATTTCCCAAAACTAATTTCTGGAGTTCCTGAGACTGGGGTGGGTTTTCTACTAGATAAGTAACGACTCTAGCAATATCCTCAGCATGAATAAAATGGAAACTACCATCAGCTTTTAACCACCGAATTAAACCAATATATCTAATTATTTCTGGCAAACCAGAGGAAAGATGAGAATAAGGTTTTTTGTCATCTCCACCTAAAACTAAAGTAGGAAAAAGACAAGTTAGAGGAGGTACATTTTTGAGTCGAGATAACTGATACATACAGTCATATTTAGAGCGTATATAATCAGTGCCAATTTCACCAGCTTTTTTAAGTAATTTATTTTGACTATCAAGAATACTAGCTGTAGAAAAATAGATAATATTTTCACATACTTCTGGATTAAGTAATTTGACTAATTTAATTGTTTTGACAACATTTATATCAAATACTTCCTGTAAGTTTCCCCAAGCAGTAGCAACGAGAATAGCTACATTAATTTCTGAAAGTAAGTCTGAAAATCCTTCAATTTCTCGGAGATTTGCTGTTAAAAGGTTGACACCAGAACGAGCTTTATAATCAATTTTTAGCTTTTCCGGGTTTCGCACTAATAAGAAAAGTTCGTGCTGAGTATTTTGAATTAATGACTCAACAATATAGTGACCGATACACCCACTAGCACCCGTTACAAAAATCCGTTTATGGCTCATAAAAAAATATTTTAAGTTTTAGATGATAGGTAAAATTCCGGTTATAAGTAATTTTTGACTCTTGATACTATCTTCTAAGACTATAGCAAATAAATTTTATGTATCCACAGAGGTGTACCCTCTTTTTTAGCTATTTTAGGTCAAAAATTTGGATTTTAGCTAAGGGGAAAAATCGGAATGTGTAATACCATTTATCAAAAACTTTTCTACTTTTTTTGAGTAGGGGGGTAGGGGAGTAGGATAGCAGTAAAAATAAGAATGATTAACATTGAATTGGCTCAAATTACCAAAAAAGTGATAAAGCCAGTATTAAGTAGTTAATAACTGAAGTGTTACATAAGTATAGAATTAATCCATGGGAATTGGCATAATACTAATTTCATCGAATAATATTATAAATAATAGGAGTAATTGCCGGAATTTCTTTTTGATGTCCGTCAGAGTGCAAGGCAAAATACCCTGCCTAAATCAAGTTTCACATTTGTTACCAAGAAACTAAATGATGAGATAAATAAGGCAATAGCAAAAAATCAATTATCCAATTCTTAGACTATCTTTACTCCCTACTCCCTGCCCCTCTAAGTTCAGTGCAATGAGATTTTTTTTACTTGGAAGTCCCTAATAAGTTGAATAATATAGCAGTTGTCATTATTGTATTTGACAGATCAAAAGCTTACCGAATAATTAAGTTTTAAAGTCTCTCCTTTAAAGGAGAAAAAAAGCGGTCGATCTTCGGAACTTCCCGAAGGGTTGGATGGCGATCTTCGGAGCGGGTCTGCAAGAACGGGTCTCCTCCGCATATCCAATCGACCAAGAGAAAAAAATTTTCCCTATCGCGTCAATCCTCTTCTTTTCAAGGAGAGGTAATTATTAATTGTTGAAAGTGCTTTTCATTTAAGTAGACCACAAAATTAATTATTTTTGGGTAGGGAGTAGGTAGTAGAAAAATGCAGCGTTGCTGAATAAATGTATGATTTCAGAGAAGGACTGAGTCAGGAGTCAGTAGGTAGAAAGGAGTTTTTCGGTGACTAAATAGAAAGAAATAGGTATAGTTTGTACTATTGTTTTGGCTGAAAACTTACTCAAAGTTGACTTTAATTCCTTACTTCAGTAACGCCAAAAATGCTTTTGGGTTGCCCGTACTAAATGTAGTCTATCTATCTGAAAAGCGCTATAAAACTCAGACAACACAATATTTTTCTTTCTTCCTTCTTCCTTCTTCCTTCTTCCTTCTTCCTTCTTCCTTCTTACTTCTTACTTCTTACTTCTTACTTCTTACTTCTTACTTCTTACTTCTTACTTCTTACTTCTTACTTCTTACTTCTTACTTCTTACTTCTTACTTCTTACTTCTTACTTCTTACCGAAAAATTAATAATTAATAATTATTAATGAAATAATTCAGATTGATTAGCTTTCCCCTTGAAAGGGGAAAAAAGTGCTAGGATATTTCCTTACATTCAATCAAGAACGGTTTTAACCAGAGGTAATTATCCATTATCCATTATCCATTATCCATTATCCATTATCCATTAATGAATTCTTCCTTCTTCCTTCTGCTATTAATATAGGGGCGAGTATAAACCCACCCCTAGACAAAACAAAAATTAATGGAAATCTTACATAAGGTTGAATTTAATTAAGCAGTTACTGCTAGTAAATTGCTGACCTCTTTGGCAGTTTTAAAGAAGAACTCTACATTTTCTTCAGGAGTCTTTTGCAAAACACCATGTCCTAAATTCAGAATATGACCTTGGTTGCCTGCTTTGCGGATAGTTTCCAAAATGCGAGACTTGATAAACTCTTTAGAACCAAAAAGTACGCCGGGGTCTATATTTCCCTGTATGCCAATATTTTTACCTAGTCGCTGTCTTGCTTCGCCGATGTCTACTGTCCAATCTAAACTAACTATATCAACACCAGTTTGGGGCATTCTCTCTAACAATCCAGCACTGCCATTAATATAAAGAATAAAAGGTGTGTTTGGATGAGTTGCTTTAACCTGTTGTACTACTCGTTTTTGATAAGGCAAGGCAAAAGTTTCATAGTCTTGAGGGCTAAGTTGGCCTGCCCAAGAATCAAACATTTGGATAACTTGTGCTCCACTATTTATCTGGTAACGAGCATAAACGGCGATCGCGTCTGCTAGTTTGCCAAGAAATTGATGCAACATTTCTGGTTCGCAAAAGGCCATTCTCTTGATAAAAGTATAATCTTTAGAACTTTTACCTTCTATGGCATAAGCTGCTAATGTCCAAGGTGCCCCAATAAAACCTAAAATTGCTGCTTCGTTCTTAACTTCTCTTTTGAGAATTTGTAAAATTTCTCTAATAAAGGGTAGAGACTCTTCTGGTTCGATGGGATGAAGTTGGTCAATTTGAGATTGAGTGCGAATAGGAGGGTCAATTATTGGTCCTTTACTTTCGACAATATCAAAGTCAATGCCTATTGCTGGAAGTGGGGTTAAGATATCTGAGAATAAAATTACTCCATCTGGTTTAAATGCGTGGAAAGGTTGCAGAGATATTTCCACAGCAATATCTACGTTTTCGGAACGCTCGCGAAATGAGGGGTATTTCTCTCGTAAATCTCGATAAGATTTCATGTAACGTCCTGCTTGTCTCATCATCCATACAGGTGGACGGTCTAAGACTTCACCCTTGGTTGCTCGTAATAAATATGGTAGTTGGCTTGATTCGGCCATCTTTATTTTACCTTCTACTTCTCAAATTTTTTATCTAAATAGCAAGCAAAGCATAAGGTTGGGATATAACAAAAGTCTCAAACTCAAATTTTCAAGATAGCCTTTCCCTTTTGCCTTCTGCTATATAAGTATCAGTAGGTCAATATGATTGTCCTGATTAGTTAAGTTTACAAGGACGTGACATCTGTGGAAATAGTAGACTTTGGATTGTAACGAAAGTTTACTATTAAGAAAGGGAATAGGGAGTAGGGAATAGGGGACAGGCAAAAAATATTTATTCGGAGTTGTGTCACATTAATCACTGAACTTGCTGTAAGTTATAAGAATTCGTCACTAAAATGATTAAAAAAAATGGTAGTTCGTCATAGTAATGGTATCTGAGTTAATCTTGATATTTACCTAAATTTTGATTCCTCTAAATATCCAAGAGTATTTTGATAATGAGTTGCGAAAAAATTATTTTCCCTTAGCTTCTACCATTACTTTTCACCAGTACCAAAAAAATTACTTAATCTGGCTTTTTACCAAATATCTGAAGTTTCGAGAAAGTTTAGTATTTTTGTTGGGAATTGGTATCAGACTAATTTTTATATAAATATGGATTGGTATATTTTGTGTATCTACAAATTATCAGGAACCTCTAGTTTAAATTGCCAAATTTTTAATCAATTCTGGTCTTAAAGAACAAAGTTTAATTACTATAGCAATTCCCAAGAAGCGTGAGGTACAGAATTCGTTGATTTTAGGGAGTAGGGAGTAGATCCTAGTAATTGGGGAAACTGGGAACAGACAAGAAGAAAAACAACTGTTATTGCTCGGGAGTAGGGAGTAGTTGCATGCAACGTCCGTACAGAGTAGTAATTGGGGAAACTGGGAATAGAAAAGAAGAAAAATAATTGTAC
Organism: Okeania sp. SIO2C2; assembly: GCF_010692625.1. Classification (NCBI taxonomy): domain Bacteria; kingdom Bacillati; phylum Cyanobacteriota; class Cyanophyceae; order Oscillatoriales; family Microcoleaceae; genus Okeania; species Okeania sp. SIO2C2. The sequence goes on along the minus strand of NZ_JAAHGM010000038.1, from coordinate 52,944 downwards.
TTCAGTAACTTGATAAACGCTATATATTTGGTATATCTAAAAATTATCAGGAAGCTCAAATTAAAATTGCCGTCTTCAAGAAGAAAGTTTAATTACTATTGCTATTTAATTGTCTGTATTGTTTGTGTAAAGTACTTATAGTTTAGTTTTGCATCTGTTATTGCTCGGGAGTAGGGAGTAGTTGCATACAACGTCCGTACAGAGTAGTAATTGGGGAAACTGGGAATAGAAAAGAAGAAAAATAATTGTACTTCAGTAACTTGATAAACGCTATATATTTGGGATATCTAAAAATTATCAGGAAGCTCAAATTAAAATTGCCGTCTTCAAGAAGAAAGTTTAATTACTATTGCTATTTAATTGTCTGTATTGTTTGTGTAAAGCACTTATAGTTTAGTTTTGCATCTGAAAGTTTTTAATATATTCTTTGAATAAGGAAGGTAGGCTAAATAAGCTATTGTTAGTTTTTATTTGATGTAATAAGTATCGTCTTTTCAGGGATTGTAATCCATTGATAATATCTATAGAGGACAATGAGCAGGATTTTTTTAAGTCTTCTATTGAAACATTTTCATCGCATTTACTTATTGTTAAAACTATTTGTTTTTCTACGTCTGACATTCTCTGATATGAGGTGTCGAAAAGTAGTTTCATTTCTTCTGTGATAATTAAGTTCCCTTCAGCTATCAATTGAGATACTAGGTCTTGAAAGATATCTTTGATTAAAGTACATATATATTGTAAGTATAAGGGATTGCCTATATACATATTGTTTAAATTCAACCAATTTTCTCGGTCTTGTAGTTTATATTCTTTGATTATTTCTATTCCTGCTGAATTATCTAAGCCTCCTAATTCTAGACATGGAAGATATAGTTGGAGAGAATTTCTAGTTCTTTAGTACGTCCGTAAAAGTAAGCAGGATTAATTGTAGGGGCAATACTTAAATCTTGAAAAGTTGTTTTAGTTGTATCTTTGATTTGAGAATCTTGAGAATATTTTTGATATTGATATAGAGTTTGTAACCCGAAGTTAAAATTACAATTAGTTCTACAAACAGACGATTTTTCCTGTATATGTAATCTTTCAATACTAGAGCGAAAATTAGATTTATTAATATCTTCTCCTAAACTCTCGGAAAAAGTTTTCCATAGTTGATAACCTACATCTCGAACTCGACTTTCACTACGGTTGCATTCTTGTGCAATATTTTCATAAGTTTTACCTTGCCAAACACCTTTAATAACTGTTTCTTGAATATCATCTAAATGTTTTCCTCTATGAGCAAAAACTAGGCGATCGGCAAATTGTAAAATTTCCGTAATAGTCATTTAGTTTAGTTCTAATAATAGTTTCAACCATTTTAACTCATCTCCATAGGACGTTTCACGATATTTTCCTATATTCACTTGATTTTTATTTACAAAGATCGCGATTTAATCAAACAATTTACTATAGTCAAAACTAGATTTAACTCTTACACTATGTCTTAAGGGTATGATTAGAAATCTTCTGACTCAATATTATGAGTAGTTAATATTTTTAGTCTATCTAAACTAAGTTGTAAAGCTTGAAAAAAGCTGACTGCTAAGTCCTAGTACAAGAATAATTTTGAAGTCAATTGAAGGGTGGATGATAATTTACCAAAATCTTATCCTGAACCAGAAGAAGTAGAACCATCAGTTCTAAAAGTTAGAGGAAAAACTCTAATCTACGAAAATACTATTTATCAAATTAACAACATTACCAGTATTAGTTTGATTGAAGTTAAAAACACTAAAAAAAGAACTAGAAATTATTCAATTATGCGACTTATAGGTGCTATATTACTTATTTCTATAGCTGTTATATTACTTCAATCTCCAAACAAAAATTTCCAAATATTTGGCTTACTATTGATAATTGTTGATATTTTGCTATTGTGTCATTACCGACCTAATAAAACTTCTCAACAGTATGGTCTAGTTATTGAAGGAAATTCTGGCTATAAAAACATTATAGTTAGCTCAAGTAAACGATGGATTCAAAGAATAATTATTGAATTATGGTTTGTTATGAATGCTGGAACAGACAAATTAAAACCCTCAACCTTTAACTTTAATGATTATTCCATAAATGGAAGCAATATTAATTCTCCTACCCTACTTGACAATACTATTCAGGGAAATTTAGATGTAAATGTAGTAGATATAGTGTGATAATTCCGTAAATTTTCTAGTTAAAAGGTATGGGATTGTTTTTAAAGTAATAAATTTTTCATAATTAAGTAAATTTCAAATATGGAAGACAAATCTACCAGAATTACAAATCAAAATTCTCCTACAGTTACAGGTAATAAAGTGCAGGGCAATCTTAGTGTTACTGTTACTACTTCTATCAATAAATTACCAGATTCTTCCGAACCAAACAAACCAGGAATTAAAGAATCTTTGACTCAACTTCAAGCAGCAATTGAAGCAGAATCAAATTTGAGTCAAAAGTATAAAGAAAAAGCTTTAAAGCAATTACAAAGTCTGGCAGAAGCAGGGAAAAATCCCCAGGGAAATCAAGAAATAGCAGAAAAAGCAATTATATTTTTAAAAGGATTATTTACAGGAATACCTAAGACAGCAAAATTAATCGAACAGTGGGAAAAATTATTACCAGCGATCGCTAGTTTCTTTGGATTTGAAAATTAGGATATATCAGCAAATCTTCAGATGACGAAAAGACAATTAAATTGGTGAGGAATTAAAACTTAATCCCAACTTTGACACATGAGAAAATTCCGACAAAAAACTTACCACTTGTAAGTTGGGTTGAGGAACGTTAACAGAGCTTATCCGTAGAATAAACCCAACAAAAATAGAGGTGTATTTCGACTTTTTTCATCTTTCTTTTGCTATATATGTTGGGTTGCACTGTCACTTAACCCAACCTACGGTATTCCCGATTTTTACAGGTCATAAAATTAGACAAAAAATTTACTATTTGTAGGTTGGGTTGATAAAAAAACTCAATAAAAATAGAGGCATATTTCGATTTTTTTCATCTTTCTTTTGCTATATATGTTGGGTTGCGCTGTCGCTTAACCCAACCTACGTTATTCCCGACTTTTACAGGTCATAAAATTAGACAGAAAATTTACTATTTGTAGGTTGGTTTGACAAAGGAAACTCAACAAAAATAGAGATGTATCTCAATCTTTTTTCCTCTTCCCTTTTACTGATAACTAATAACTGAAATTACCCTCACTCTATTTCTTTATTTCCAAGTTCAAACCCATTGTCTTTAACATAAACATAAGGAATAGTTGTGGCCTTAAAATCAACTATATTAGCTGCATTTTGTACCCACTCACAATAAAGTGGGTTTAATTGTTGATAAATTTGTTTGAGATTTTGTATTTCTGCTTCAAGTTGATTAGCTTTTTCGTTGACTTTTTTCACTTGCTCCTGTAATTGTTTTCCCCCTTGATAAACTTTTTCTTGTAGTTCATGCCATTCTAGTCGAGATTTTTTTGGTGCTAATGTAGTTTTTTTCTGATTAAGTTGTGCTTCTAATATTTTGAGAGATTGATTAATTTCTTGTAATTCTTCTTGCCACTTTGCAGCTTCTTCAGCATTTTTTTTGTGAAATTCTGCTAGTGTTTCAGGAGTATTATTTGGAGGAAAACTCACATCTATTCGGAAAGAAGAACGTTGATGACGAAGAGTATCTACTTCGGTCTGTAAAGTTTCTATTTCTGCTTGTAAAGTTTCTACTTCTGATTTGAGTTCTGCTATATTTTCTTTCATATATTTGAACAGGATTTAATCTAGTCGTTCAGGAACTACTATATATCCGGTGGTGCCATCGCCCAAAACTAAATTTTTTGCTTGGCCCCAATACCACCAGTATGCACCAATATAAGCACAGATTAAACTATCTAATTTATCTTCTGTAATTTTAAGGGTAGCTACACTATTGATATTTTCAGTATCTAGGAAATTTTCGGAAATTTCTAGAGTTGGTTCCAGGGTAGTTAAGATATTTATTATGTATTGGTGCAGTTTCAAAAGTTCTAATTTACGGTCTGCTAATTTTCCTTTTTTGTATTTCAAAATTTTTTCTAAACAAAATAAATTAACTATAGCTGGATGAGGATAAACTTCGATTTGAAAACGTCCTAGTTGTTGGGGTTCAATTATTGGTGCATGAATAAATCCTTTAGCTGTCAAACTCATGCCAAAATTCACAGTTTTCTGAGCAAAAGGACGGTTAAGATTTGCCGGATAACATCCTGCATGATAACGACCAAAATATTTATGAGTAAGTTTATCTGGTAGTCTAGTTCCTGTTTGATTGGGAATTATTGTTGGAGCATCTACGGCAATTAGAGCGGGAGTTGGTAAGGGAGTTAAATTATTGATCCAATGGAGAATCTCTTCAATTTCTAGTATGCAGTCTAAGTCTAATATTTTTAACTTTTGGTCTAAGTATTGTAGACAGCATAAACCACTTTTTCCCGAACGCCAACCGAGGTCTATTCCAATAAATTTCATAGTGTTGTTTTGGTAAATAGGGTTTGCTGAAAAAGTCTTTTGTAAGGATAGGAGTAATTTCAGTTATCAGTTATCAGTACTTATGCAACAAGGAGGCTTTCAAGTAAGCATTTCCTCCGGAATGCTGCGCAAACAGCCGTCAGCTCTCAGCTATCAGCTAATATCTACTATTTGTCAATGACTAGAATTACTTGGGTATTTGTACTTGTTCAAAATTTGTTTTTTTTGAGGCTATACCTCTCGGCTGAAAATTGGCATATTTGAGGTGTTATTAACGTAAATACTAGCTTGTAGCCTTGTATTGAAGAGTCTATTCTTAGGTGTAGGCACAACATTGGCACAATATCTTATGTACAAACTATGTACCAAATCGCTGAAACAACGCAAGTTCGTGAAATATTTTGTAATAATTTGGGGAAAATTAGACTACTTTGATTTAGATAAATAATATTAAAAGCTGATTTGATTAGTCAAAAAGGCCATCTGGGAGTAAATCCCGGAAGGCAGGTGCTATGTTAGCGCAGCTCCTCTGTCAAGAGGCAGCAGAAAGCCCCTAACAGTGATGTTAGGGAATCCCGCGCTGTCTCGTAGAGCAGCGTCGGGAGGATGTCAATCAGTGTTATACCAATGCAAAAAATAATGCAAGACCTTGCTCAAGGCTTAATTTATTAAGTAATAAGTAAGTAAGAGCAATGTTTTTAGTGTGTATTATTCTTCTGTTTACTACTCCCCTACTCTCCTACTCCCTAACACCAAATTTTTTTCATTATTGTCTTTGATAAGTTCTATTGAGGGAGAAAATTGTTCAACGATTATATTAGGAATAGCTTTACCTAAAGTAATCGCCCTAGCTGCCATAAACATTGCTAAAGCTAACCATAATATATGATTACTTTTTAACAACCAACCCAGTATAGCAAATGGTAAAAATCCTACTAAACTAGCAATTAATGTAGAATTTCGTAATAAATTTCCTTGAGTTAAACCAAGAAAATATCCATCTAATATATAAGCCATCCCTCCAAACCCCAAAACAGGTATTAGCCAAAAAACATAACTATTAATATTGTGAATAATTTCAGTATGATTAGTCAACAAACTAAATAAAGAAGTAGGGAATAAACAGAATACTAGAGCAAAAGTTAATCCTAGACTCACACTAATTATTCCTGATAATTTTACTAATACCTTTAATTGTTCTTGATTTCCTTCACCATAACTTTTACCTGCTAAACTTTCTGTGGCAAAAGCTAAACCGTCAATAAAATAAGCAGCTAATGTCACTACCTGTAATAACAGAGTATCAGTTGCTAAAATTAAAGTATTTATGTATGAACTTAAATTAGTAAATATCGCAAAAGTAGAAATTAGGGCAAAAGTGCGAATCAAAATATCTAGATTGAGAATCAAAGTTTCTCTAATTACTTGAGGTTGCCAAATATTTTTGATTAACTGAGGAATTTCTGTCAAAGATATTAAGTTAAAAACACAAATTATGCCTACGACTAAAGTCATATATTGACTTATTGCTGTAGCAGTACCCGCACCGCTACTTTCCCATCCCCAACGGACTATAAAAATATAATCTAAGATAATATTTGTGCCTTTATTAACTACTGATAATAGTAAAACTTTTCCTCCTTGTTCGAGTCCTAAAAACCAACCTATTAATACAAAGTTTAATAAGGTAGCAGGGGCACCCCAAATTAAACTTTGATAGTAACTAATACCACTAGCTTTTACTTCTGGAGTGGCGCTAAGTAAACTAAAGCCAATTTCTCGTAAAGGATATTGAAAAATTAGAATAATTGTGCCAATAGCTAGAGCAATTAAGCAATTGCGTAGGCAAATTTGTTTTACTTCCTGATGGTTTTCACTTCCTCTAGCTTGAGCAGTTGTACCAGTAGTACCCATGCGTAAAAAGCCGAAAGTCCAGTAAATATAGTTAAATAAAACTGTGGCTAGGGAAACTCCTGCTAAGTGACTAATTTCATCTAAATAACCTAGAAAAGCTAAATCTACTAGACTTGCTAAAGGCACCATTAAATTAGATAAAATGTTGACGAAAGCTAATCGGAGAAAGCCATTGTTAATAACAGATTTCATATTTTAAAAATAAGGGTTAGTTACCAGTTATCAGTTATAATAGCAATCTCCTTTTATTTGTGTCTAAAATCTTACGGCTTTTTGGGAATAGGGAATAAGCAATGAGCAATAGTTTCGGAGTTTATTTCTCGTTTTTGAATTGTTACAATATATTTAGGATTATTATAGTACCTCGGTTGATTTTTCTCTTCGTCTTCAAAGAGGAAGGTTGAGACCTGATTTTTTTGTCAGAAAATGATATTACTATTTTACTGTAATTCATTGAAAATTAGATACTGATTAAATCGGAAATTTTAGAGCTTTTCAAGATATTTTTTTTGACTACTGATAATAGGGTTGATAAACTTTTCAAAGTCACTACTGTCAGAAGTTTGTTGAGAAATAACTTATTTAACGTCGAGAAAATAAAAGTCTACTTATAGTATTTTGTTGAAATAGTAAAGTACAGTTTCTCTGAGAATATTTCCCTGGTGAAGTACACACCGAAGCGGGCAAGATACCCGCACTGGGAACATTCAATATCAGCTAAAAAACTGCTGTAATTATTTTCGATGATTGAGGCATTTCCTTTTGTTTTGAGCTTGAAATGAATCTTCTATTTTCGTGGATACAAGGGGTTCATTTAGTTGAATATTATAAGCTCTGAATATAGCAAAAGCAGCACTTAAAATTGCCATATATACAATAGTGGTAATTAATGCTATTTGAGTCAAATTTTTTCTTCGAGAGGGGGCTAATACTTCTAAGGGAATTAAAGCATCAAGAGCTGATTTTGCTGATGAATACCTATCTTTATAATTAGGTTGTACCATTTTTTCTAGCCAGATAATAAAGTCTTCACTTAGGTGCTTTACTTGCTGCTGAAAATCAATTTTTCCTGTCTCATCCATGAGACTGCCTACTTCTGTTGCGGGGGTGTTTGTTAATAAACAAATTAATGTTGCACCGAGACTATATAAGTCTGATGCTGTTGTTAATTCTCGATTAAACATTTGTTCTGGAGGCATAAATCCTAATGTACCTTTGACTACGCTACTAACAGCAACTTCTCCTCCTCCTATTCTGGCAAAACCAAAGTCTACTAGGCTAATGTTCATCTGGTTATCTATTAGAATATTTTCTGGTTTTAAGTCTCTATGAATTACTGCTGGAATTCTGTTTTGGAGGTATTTAAGAATTTCTAGAACTGAAATTGCTATTTGTTTAATTTGTTGGGGTTGCCATTTTTGAGAGGTTGCTAAGTTTGCTAAAGAAATGGCGTTTTTATATTCCTGTACCATGCAAAAACCTGATGGTGTTTGGAAGGAATCTGAATAGTGGGGAATGTTGGGATGGTCTAGTGTTTTTAATACTTGAACTTCTCTTTCATAAGCTTGATATTCTGACCAATGCGCTCCGGTTGTAGCAAATTGAAATTGTTTAACTACTACTGTTTTTTGAGTGTTAATTTCTGTGGCAAGATAGGTTACTCTTCCACCTGCGCGGTTGTGTCCGAGTTCTTTGATTATTTGATAGCCGTAATTGGAAAAGTTGGGGTAATTAGTCATGGTAATTAGTGGGTTTTTAGTGAACAGTTCAATAATGGATAATTGATAATTGATAATTATCTCTATCTAAAAGAAAGAGGATTGAATAAAAGGAAAAATTTTTCTTATTTCTCTTGAAATAGAAGGCTTTAAACCTTAATTATTCGGTAATAGGAAACAATTAAATTTTCACATTAGGTTCCGAGTCGCTATATCGTGGTTATGGTTTAATTAAATTTGGCTCTACTTTTCTGTATTGAGAAAATATTTTGATGGGTTTAAATAATAAGTAAATTAGGGAAATTAGAGTTGCAGAAAGAGAAGCGATCGCTACTATTGCCGAGAATAAAATTTCTCCTAAAGTAAGGCAGTGTAGTTGAGGAATGACTTCATAAAAAAACTTAAAAGTTATAACTAAGCTAAAGTCTAGTCCTATTGTTAAAAGATATATAAGTCTTTTTTCTATTTTGGAGAACAATTGGCTTATCTCGTTTTTAGGTATTATTAATTTAATTGTTTCTGCCAATGTAAACAAATACGGTCTAGCTAAAAAATATGTAATTCTTAATATTAATCTTATTACTAATATTAGTAGATCTAGACATAATAGCAAGAAGATAAGACTGGTTATAAAAAAACTTATAATCGTTCCAGCAAATATAGAAATTACAATAGGTATTGTAGCAGGGAAAAAATCTATGTCTTTCGCAAGTAGGGATTCAGTAAAAAGTAGGGGTTTAGGTAGGAGTTTAGTTGTGAAATGAACGAAAGAATATACTCCTATAGATATTACTGCCCACCAAACCAATAGAGGATTGAATTGCAATAAATTAAAAATGTAAAATATAACCACTGCTACAAGAAAGCGACTAAAAAAGAACATCAAAACGGAGCTAACTTCTAATTTAGGCACACTAGCAGTTTCCACATGAATATTTATAGTTTCAATTTCTGATGCTGAATTATTATGTAAAAATATCTCCCTTTTATGAGTTTCATTTTCTACTAACTTACTGGTATCTACTGTGATTTCACACTCTACATTATTGCCTTCAAACTTCTGAGATGAAAATGAAATCCAACTATGGTCATAAGGAGTATGAGGAGGGTCATTAACATGGGGAGCAACTTCCCATCTACCAGATAAAATTGTTTGTGGAATTGGATTACTAATTTCTATAATATCTGTTAATTTTTCTCCCCATTTAGAACTAGAAAATTCTATATTTTCCTGACTAATTCTGACTTTTGGTAAACGGTTAACATCTAAAGGTCTCAGAGCAGCTAAAGCTACCTCAGCATTTTTATATCTATCACTATATTTTGGTTCTGTTATCTTTTCTAACCAATTAATCCAACCCCTTTCTAATGGTGGAACTAAATGACGAAAAATTATCCGATAATCAGCATCAATTAAATTACCAATATCTGCCGATTTTATCCCTGTTAATAAACAAATTAATGTGGCACCAAGACTATATAAATCTGAAGCTGTTGTTAAAGAGCGATTAAACATTTGTTCGGGAGACATAAATCCCATCGTACCTTTTACAACACTACTTGCTGCTATTTCTCCTCCTCCCATTCTGGCAAAACCAAAGTCTACTAAATAAACTTTTAACTCCTCATCAATTAAAATATTTTCCGGTTTAATATCTCGATGAATAACAGGTTTTCGTTTATTTTGTAGATAGACTAAAATTTCTAAAATTGAAATAGCAATCTGTTTAATTTCTTGGGGTTGCCACTGACGAGAAATTACTGCAGATTCTGCATTAATATATTCTTGAATCATGCAGAAACCATCAGTAGTTTGAAAAGAATCTAAATATTTAGGAATCCCTGGATGATTGAGACTTTTTAATACAGCTATTTCTTGAGAGTAGGCATCATATTCTGCCCAAGTTGCTCCTAGTTTGGCAAATTGAAATTGTTTAATAACTACCTTTTTTTGAGTCTTGATATTTTGCGCTAGATAAGTGATTCGCCCACCAATATTATTGTGACCAAGTTCTCTAATTATTTGATAGTCATCGGCAGAAAAATTAGGGTAATTATTCATGGGTTTTAAGTAGGTTTTAGGGAACAGAGAATAGAAAGCAATTAAATTTTTACATCCGATTCTCGATCGCTCCGACTACTAATAGTCATATTTCTCCCAAGGTTATGCAGTTTAGAAGTTCACAATAATATTTCCACAACAAACAAAAATTATCACCTTTCCGAAATCCATATATTACACTAAGTAGTATAATGTAACCATAAATCCTCAAAGTCGGGGAATATAGCAGTCGTCATTACTGTTACGGCATATAAAAAGCTTAAAACTCAGACAAAGCAAGGTTTTTCCTTCTTCCTTCTTCCCTCTTCCTTCTGCCTTCTGCTATATGCAAAAATAATCAAGAAAACAAGACTATCGAAAATAATACGGAGAAAAACTGTGGACTCCAAATATAACCCTGTATCCATTGAACAAAAGTGGCAAAAAATCTGGACCGAACAAAACCAAAATCAAACCCCTACAGACAAGAACCAACAAAAATTCTACGCTCTATCCATGTTCCCTTACCCATCCGGTAACTTACACATGGGTCATGTTCGTAACTACACAATCACCGATGTCATTGCCCGACTCAAACGGATGCAAGGTTATCGTGTCCTGCACCCCATGGGTTGGGACGCATTTGGACTACCAGCAGAAAACGCAGCCATTGACCGTGGCATCCCCCCCAGCAAATGGACCTACCAAAATATCGCCCAAATGAAAGAACAACTAAGACGTTTGGGTTTCTCCATCGACTGGGAAAAAGAAGTCGCCACCTGTTCCCCCGAATACTACCGTTGGACCCAATGGATATTCCTTCAATTTTTCCAAGCAGGTCTCGCTTATCAAAAAGAATCCGCCGTTAACTGGGACCCCATCGACCAAACCGTACTTGCCAACGAACAAGTAGATGGCGAAGGTCGTTCCTGGCGTTCCGGGGCCAAAGTCGAACGTAAATTGTTGCGTCAGTGGTTCTTCAAAATTACCGACTACGCCGAACAACTCCTCAATGATTTGGACAAATTGCCTGGTTGGCCAGAACGAGTTAAAACTATGCAGGCCAACTGGATAGGTAAATCCGTCGGTGCTTACCTCGAATTTCCCATAGTCGGTATGGATAAAAAAATCGGTGTCTTTACCACCAGACCCGATACAGTCTACGGCGTTAGTTACGTTGTCTTAGCTCCCGAACATCCTTTAACAGCACAGGTAACAACCCCAGAACAACAAACTACCGTCGAAACTTTCATTCAAGAAGTAGCTGCCGAAAGTGAACTAGAACGCACCGCTGAAGACAAACCAAAACGTGGCGTTCCCACTGGTGGGAAAGCGATAAACCCATTTAATAACCAAGAAATTCCCATCTGGATCGCCGACTATGTACTCTATGAATATGGTACAGGTGCAGTTATGGGAGTACCCGCTCACGATGTACGCGACTTCCAATTTGCCAAACAATACGACCTACCCATTACAAATGTCATTGTGCCAGATGACTCCGATAATGATGACTGTGAACTTACAGATGCTTATACCGATGTTGGCATCATGGTCAACTCCGGTCCGTTTAATGGTGAAAAATCGACCTTTGCCAAAAAAGCAATTATTGAACTTGCAGAAGATGAAGGTTATGGAGAAGGTCGCATACAATATCGTTTGCGAGATTGGTTAATTTCGAGACAACGTTATTGGGGCGCACCAATACCTATTATTCACTGTCCGAAATGTGGTGCTGTACCTGTACCAGATGAAGATTTGCCTGTGAAATTGCCAGACAGTGTAGAATTTTCTGGTCGCGGTCCGTCACCGTTGGCAAAATTAGAAGATTGGGTGAATGTTCCTTGTCCGAGTTGTGGCACTCCTGCAAAACGGGAAACGGATACGATGGATACTTTTATTGATTCGTCTTGGTATTATTTGCGTTATCCAGATGCGACCAACGAACAACAGGTGTTTGACTCAGAAATAGTTAACGACTGGTTGCCTGTAGACCAATATGTAGGTGGTATCGAACACGCAATTTTGCATTTGTTGTATTCCAGATTTTTTACAAAAGTTTTGCGCGATAGAGGTTTGTGCAATTTTGACGAACCATTCCAACGTTTGTTAACTCAAGGGATGGTACAAGGTATCACCTACAAAAATCCAGTTACGGGTAAATATATTCCCTCTGCTGAAGTCAACCCAGAAGACGCCAAAGACCCGAAAACAGGAGACGAGTTGGAAGTCTTTTTTGAGAAGATGTCTAAGTCTAAATATAACGGTGTCGATCCTTTAGATGTGATGTCAAAATATGGAGCTGATACAGCGCGGATGTTTATCTTATTTAAAGCGCCACCGGAAAAAGATTTAGAGTGGGATGATGCTGATGTGCAAGGACAGTTTCGTTTCCTCAACCGGGTGTGGTTGTTGATAACTGAATTTGCTGCAAATCATAGTTTAAGTGAGTTGAAAGTCAAAAATAGCGGTATTACTCAAGCAGACTTAAAACAGTTGGGTTGGTCGCGATATTTGATTACTGAAATCACGAAAAATCTTGCTGCTTTTAAACTTAAAAATGTGGTGAAAGTTTATGCTGCTGCTGATGTGAAAGCAGCAATAGAAGCAAAGTTTAATCATCCAGAAACTCAACAAGAGACTAAGAATGATTTACAGAAAGGGTTGAGTTGGATAGAAAGTAAGTTTACTAGAGAGTTAACAAAAGCAGAGAAAGATGTACGAAGGGCGGTACATATTGCTATTAAGGAAGTTACAGAAGATTTAGATGGAGATTATCAGTTTAATACTGCTGTTTCTGAGATGATGAAATTGAGTAACGCTCTCGCTGATGCTAGTTGCAAAGATTCGCCTATTTATGCGGAAGGTTTGGAAACTTTGCTGTTGTTGTTAGCACCGTTTGCACCTCATATTATTGAGGAGTTGTGGCAAATTGCTGGTAATTTTGGTTCGGTGCATACCCATTCTTGGCCTAAGTTTGACCCGGATGCTTTGGTTGTAGATGAAATTACGTTAGTGATTCAGATTAAGGGTAAAACTAGGGGAACTATTCAGGTGTCAGCGCAAGCAGATAAGGCGACTTTGGAAAAGTTAGCGCGAGAGTCGGAAGTCGCGCAGCGTCATTTGGAAGGTAAGGAGATTAAAAAAGTAATTGTGGTGCCTGGAAAATTGGTTAATTTTGTGGTTAGTTAACAGGAGTATTAGACTGACACAGCTAAAATGGTGCAATAGTAGGGGTGGGTTTGAGCAGAAATTTTTATACTTACCCTAAGATTTATATAAACCCGTCCTCATGCACACTGATTAGATATGTCACGCTAGTAGTAGACCGACACACCTTAAAATGTAGGTTGGGTTGAACTGAGTGAAACCCAACAAAACCCTACTAATGTCTAATGTTGGGTTTCGGTAACTCATATAGAATCCGGTTAAATACCTATCATATCTACAAAAGAAAGGCAGAGGGCAGAAGGCAGAAGGCAGAAGAGAAAGAAAGGTCGAAAGGAAAAAAGTTTTTCGTCAACTAATTATCCGGATTCTATATCAACCCAACCTACGCCTATTGAACCATTTCAGATGTTTCAGTCCAGTAGGGTAGTTTTTCAATTATCAGTTATCAGTTATCAGCTTTTTCAGTTAGTTGCAAATAATATATCTTTATAGAAACTTTAGTGTTTACTATAAAAAAATATTATAATCGTAATATGCTTTATTTAAGCAGATAAATATCTTAAGATTTGCTTTATAAATTAGTTCTATACATACTTTAATTAAATAACTTTTAAAATCTATTACTTGTAGAACTTTGAATGTAAGCATTCAGCCGTCAGCTATCAGCTATTATTTTAGCAAAAGCAGATAAGGTGACATATAGAAGGTAAGGAGATTAAAAAGGTAATTGTAGTCCCTGGAAAATTGGTTAATTTTGTAGTAACTTGATTTATGATCGGGAAGTTGTGTACAACTTCCCTACTATCATAACCATCAGGATACCAATCAAGAAATTAATCTAAATTAATCAACTGAATATCCTGTTTTTTCGTAATATTAGTAGTCACTTTCTCTAGGCTAAACATATTAATAATTCTCTATAAAATCATAAATTTAATTAGTCACGAAAAAAATAAAAACTTTTTTATTATACTCCTGGTTTCTTGCTTTCTCCTAGTTTTAATAAGCAATACCATAGCCCGTGTATGGACACTTGTAAGGCGGATGCAACCCCAATACCCATTTCAATTAATTCTTGACCGACATCAATATCAGTAGCGTTATGCTGAAGCCAAATTTTGCCATCTTTGATATCGAAATGTAAAACAGTATAGTAAATTCGTTCCAACCCTTTCCAACTAACTCGCATAAGTTGATAATGATTCCGTATGGGGTCAAAAAATAGTTCGTTTTCTACATCCTCGTTGCGAAATGTTGATTGACCATACTTTTCTAATAGGGTTTAAATGCAGGTTCGATAAAGCTCTAACTTATCCATTGGACAATCTCCTCTGTTGCAGGTTCATATAGCAGGGAATAGGAAACAGGGAACAGTAGGAAAAACATTTCCCTCTCTAAGCTTTATCATGTGAATATCTACAGGAAATTTCAGGTTTTTCAAGCTTTTAAGCCTTCTTTCTTTTTCCTTCTTCCTTCTTCCTTCTTCAAATGACTATTTATTGAGAACATTACAAATTAATTTACCAGCACCATTAGGTTTAAATTTAACAATCTTACCATTTTTTTGTATTTTTTCTTCAGTGCGACAATTATAAATTTCTAATGGTTTTCTCCTACTATTAATACTAACTTCTGCTCGATATTCCCAATAGTTTTTAGCACTGCGCTTAATATTGAGAATACAAATTTTATTGCCGTTATAGTTACGACAAAAAGATGCTGCTGCGGGGGGTGTAACAGCAAAAAAGAATATTAATAAAAAAATTGACAAAATCATGTATTTCGACATTTTTAAAGATGTTATTTATTTTCTGAACTGTTATTTTCTGAATTGGCGATCGCACGGAAGTCAAAAGTTAAAAGTCAAAAGTTAAAAAGTCAGATTTTATCAGCTCAAAACTTTATATTATACAATAATTTCAGCAAATTATTTCACATTTAAAGTTGGAAACTATTTGTGACATCTTTAAAGTGAATTAGTAGACTTGTCGCTTTATAACTATAAAAAACTGCTAAACCCTTATCATGTAAGGATTTTAGCAATTTCCCGTGCAAAACGTCTGGAATTACTACTTTGTCTTAATTTGAGCGATTTTTTCCATCTATTTAGCGACAACTCTAGTATATATATACCAGCACGCACTGTTATATCTACAAAATAAAAAATCAGGACTTACCCATGAGGTACGAAAAACTAGGATTTGAGATTGCTTTCCATTTCAGACTGCTCCGCAAACCCTGTCATTTCAGTTATCAGTTGTCAGTCGCTTCAGACAAAAATACATTGTAGCTGCGTAATATCATGTTCGGACGGGTTAGTTATAAATAAAATTTAAGGACTCCGGGTATCGACAGTACCAAAGAAATACTGAAATTATCAATACTATTCCTCCAATATTTACTCCTGACTCCTGACTCCTAACAACAGTTATTTATAAGTATTCAACCGAATATGATATAAGTCCTAAAAATAAACTAAAGTCCGAAGCTCAATTTATCAATATCATAAACTCTCACTTCTGCATCTTCAGCTAAAAGTTCTGATATTTCTTCAATTAAAGGTGCAATGTAAGGTTGCTTAAGATGGGAATTAAGAGCTTCTCGGTCTATCCATTCTTCAAAATATAAAAAGGTATTAGAATTATCAAACTCTTCATATAAAGTATAACTAATATTTCCAGCTTCTTTATGAGTTTCTTCAAGTCCAGGTTTTGCAAGTTCTAAAAATCGTTCTCGTTTTTCTGGTTTGATTTTGTATTTTCCAGCTAAAACAAGTGTAAATTTTTTGTCTTCATTTGCTTGATTCATGTTTAAATCCTTGAATTTTGGGCGTTGGTGATTTGAGTTATGATATCATGTCCGGATAAGAGCACGAACAAAAAAATTTTCTCTTCTACTGCTCTTTACTTCTTATTTCTTCCCTTCTGACTCCTGACTCCTAAAGAATTGCTTTCCGTTCCGGACTGCTCCGCAAACCCTGTGGGTCGCAATGAGGAAAACTAGAAGGATTCTATTGCAGTACCGTTACCAAAATTATTATTAATATTAACAACCTGAGCATATACAAATTTTATCACATAGGTTATAATTATCGCCTTTATGTCAAACCTGATTACAGTTCATTCATTCTCATCAACTTAGAAAAGCTTAACAATACTTAAATGCTTGTAATTGAGTAATAAGAAAAAACTACAAAAATGATTTAGATCATTGTTAATTTAGATCGCTAAGTAACATTTTAGAATATTTATCGGAAAATCTCAGCTTATTCCAATAAAAAAATCATAAAATCAATTTAATTAATGAATTAATGTAAGTTAAGGTGATAATCTAGTTGATAGAAAAAATGTTTCGGATATATCTAATAGATTTGCCTCACATCTGAACAGCAAATCAGATTGGTCAGAAGTGTGGACAATGATATTATTTAATATCTCGAACAAGTGGCCGTCATCTGCTTATGCAAAGGCCGATAGCTTAACTAACAAATTTAGATGTTAAACTGTGCAAGAAAGCGATTATGCTCAGTAATGCTAACGGAATATTACTCTATAACGCTGACACAAACACAGTATTGAAACGAACATACCATAGCAAGTTGGAAAAATTAAACGGATAAACTATGGAATACAAAAATGCAGTCCTAGATGACAAAGCGTTGCAAGATGGCTTAAATGGGATCAACCCCAAATTCGGGGACTTTTGTACTCGTGTAGCAGGTGAAGCATGGGGTCTACCACTCATAGACCAAAAAACCAAAGCTCTGATTACAATAGCAATTGATGTAGTCAATCAAGATCATGTAGGTCCGGGAAACCCTTTTGGCGCTCATGTTAATATGGCAATGCAACAGGGAGCTACCCGTGAAGAAATAGAGGAGTTGCTATTATTCACCTGTGTTTATGCAGGATTTAATAAAGCAGCAGGTTGCTTCGGCGCTCTTAATGAAATCTTGGGTCTGTCCGCATAATCTTGAAAAAGGCAGAAGGCAGAAGGCAGAAGGCAGAAGGCAGAAGGTCTAGTTGCTTATGGATAGTCTTCGACACACCACTCTGTGTCTTATAACCCCAAACAATTTTCAGCACCGTGTAGACGGTAGACAAAAAAATTGACTAATTTCTTCAAGAGCAAAGAAAGCACAATTCTATAACTACGAGAAAGTGTGGTTTCTTTAACGATCGCTCACGTCGCCGAGCAATTTTGTTTCAACCAATGAAAAAACAACTACAAGTTTAGATATTATGAGCAAGCGCACAAGTTACTACAAAGACCTAACAGCAGATTATTCTAGAGCTATTCCAGTAGCTGCTGATGTTGCCGAAAAAATGATTGTCGATGCTGAAAAAATCATTGCCATGAAAGAAGCAACATTACCAGAGATAACTGCTGACTACACATTAGAACAAATAGAGAAAGAAAATAAAGAGTGGTGGCCTACTCATTGTGAAGCTTTGAGGCAAGGACGCGGTGATATTCTCACGGCAGAATATTATAAAGATTTGGTTTATTTGTGCCAAGACGGACAATATTTTGGTCTAGAGGAACAAAAAGAAAGGGAACAGCATTGGTGGGCATTAATTTCTCAACCAGGGGTTATGATGTGTTGGCCAATTGTTATGTTTTCTGGAGAACATACATTCTTCGAGTGGAAAAGTGTGGATCTCGAAACCAACGAAACCATTGCCAAGGGAAATGTGACTTGGGTACGTCGCGGTCACAGAGGTGGTTGTTACTTAAAGACTGAGCAATTAACATTCTATCGTGATGTATTTGCTCCTGATTCACTTTTGAAGTTGATTACTACATAAGAGAAAAAATTAGACATCTCCAGAAAAGAGGGAGTAGGGAGTAGGGAGTAGGGAGTAGGGAGTAGGGGGAAAGAATTGAGAATTTCTGTGGGATAATTAATTTTATTTTTTATTCTTGGAGATGTCTATTAGATAGTTAAACTGAAGGGAGTTGATAATAATTTCCAGCTCCCTATTAACTATAATTTTTGCCAGAAAAAGTATCGAATATTGAATCTATTATTTGAGCGCACCATTGAGTTGAAAATTATCACAAAGGTAGAGCGTCATATAATTAATAGTGGAAGCTAAAAGTACAAGCAAAAATTTAGATACCTTGAATATAGTTAGCATCTAATTATAATATCTAGATACTGAGTTTTTACATCTGAGTTTAAATATAAAAACAGCAACTAAATAGCTATTTTGTGATAATAATGATGTGTAAAATTATAGTTACTCAGAATCAATGATGATAATGTTATCCCTCGTAGATTCATTGTTTGATTATACTTTGTAAAGAGTAAGGAGTAAAAAAGAATGGCTACCGCGACAAAAGGTAAAATTGGAGTCTTAATAGAAGACCATTTTGATCCTACAGAATATCTAAAATTTAATGAATTTTTCCCTCAAAAAGGCTATGAAGTAGAATATATTACTCATTTATGGGGTAATAAAGAATTACATTTTGGCTCTAACCCAGAAAATAATATTGTCGAACAACAAGTTACTGTTTCGACAGAAGTTAATGATATTAATCCCTCAGACTATAAAGGGATAATTTGTATTGGCGCTTATGCTATGGATAGATTGAGGTATCAGGTAAATCCTAAAAAAGGTGAACCCAACCAAGCACCAGCAGTAGCATTTCTCCGTAAAGCTGTCAATACTGAAAATGTGAAATTAGGAGCAATTTGTCATAGTTTATGGCTATTTTGTGCCGACAATGAAATGATTAAAAATAAAAAAGTCACCTGCGCTCACAATATTATTTGTGATGTAGAAAACGCTGGAGCAGATGTAATATTTGATGGAGATCAAACAGCAGATTTAGTGATTGATGGAAACTTAATCACAGCCAAACATCCAGGTGTAACAGATGAATTTATGGAAAAATTTGTAGAAGCGATCGAAGTTAACAATTAATATTGAAGAAGGTGGTAGGTGGTAGGTGGTAGGTGTTACCTCAAGATTTAGGATTAAATTAGAGGATAAAAATTAAAACCTGTCACACTCAATATAGAACCCATTTGATATATCTATTTATTTACAGCGGGTTCCACCTTGGTGAGATACACCCCGAAGCGAGCAAGATGCTCGCACTGGGAACATTTAATTTTTCATATCTGTACTTCATATACTTGGAATTTGCTGTATCAAAGATAGGGAGTGGAGGAGATGGGAGAATTTTTTGGTAGTGGTGTATTTTCATTGGTCGTGTATTGTCTGGCAATGTTTGTGACAAAAACAGTGGGAGCATCTTGCTTCCGTGCCAGGTATCCGTTGTTCTTGTATACAATTATGCGACCAGGACTACTCATTTTTCTACCTTTTTCTCCTATTCAGGACTTACGCAAATTCTTAGATCAAACGCTATATGTAGAGGGAGAATGCCATTTGCCCCTACTAGATATGGCGCTTGGTGCGTAAGTCCTGCTATTCTCTAACTAATACCAATTCAGTTAAAATTTGACTTCTGACTTCCGTGAAACAGTATAAATTTCCTGACTTCTGACTCAGTCATCCAGGAGGACTGCTACCAAAAGCACATACCGCGTCCAAACATAGCAAATGGGTTTTATACATAAGACTTCTTGCAAAAGTGTTAATTAAATCAATTCAAGACAATACAATATATGTAAACAATTTAATCTCCCTATTCCCTATTCCCTGACTTCTACAAGAAGTCTATAAAAAAAACTCGTAAACAAAGTTAAAAATCATTCAAAATGAGTACCCAAATAGAATTTAGCTTTTCTGACCTAATAGCAGGATATGTTACCAAATACGACTCAGAAACAGATATTTTTGGTATCAAAACAACAGACGGCAGAGAATTTCAAGCCAGACTAAGTCCAATATCTTACGCCAAACTCGTACAAAATTTAGACGAAGCATACCCAGATGCTACAGGTTCCATGCGTTCAATGTTAGTACCTGGTCGGTATATATTTACATACGGAGTCTTCTTCCCAGATAGTCCCATATTTGAAGCCAAACAAATTATATTTGTCGGCCGCCAAGCAAACGACTATGTTTTTGAGAAACCTAACTGGTGGGTAGACCAAGTACGTTCCCTTGCTAACTTTTATGTCAAAGCTCAGTTTGGCGACGAAGAAATTGACTACCGTAACTATCGCACAACCCTAAGTCTATCCGGTGCAAAATCTCAGATCAACTTCTCTCAAGAAACTGATACTATTTCCCGGATGGTTTACGGAATGGCGACTGCTTACATGATGACTGGGGAAGAAACTTTTCTAGAAGCAGCAGAAAAAGGCACCGAATATCTGCGAGACCACATGAGATTTGTAGACCTAGACGAAGGAATTGTCTATTGGTATCACGGTATCGATGTACAAGGAGAGCGGGAACAAAAAATCTTCGCTTCAGAATTTGGCGATGACTACGATGCTATTCCTGCTTACGAACAAATTTACGCCCTTGCAGGTCCGTTACAAACATATCGACTCAATGGCGACCCTCGGATCATGGACGATACCGAGAAAACCATCAAACTATTCAACGACTTCTACCTGGATAAGAGCGATCGCGGCGGTTACTACTCTCACCTAGACCCCATCACCCTAGACCCCCTCAGCGAATCATTAGGACGGAATAAAGGTACCAAAAACTGGAACTCAGTGGGCGACCACGCACCAGCATATTTAATTAATCTCTGGTTAGCAACAGAAAAACCAGAATATGCTGATATGCTCGAATATACCTTTGACACTATTGAAAAACGGTTCCCAGACTACGAAAACTCTCCCTTTGTCAATGAAAAATTCTTTGAAGACTGGAGTCCAGACCATACTTGGGGATGGCAGCAAAACCGGGCAGTAGTTGGTCACAATATGAAAATTGCCTGGAATTTGATGCGGATGAATAGTCTCAAAGCCAAAGATTCTTATGTCGATCTGGCCAAGAAAATTGCCGATCTTATGCCAGCAGTAGGCAGCGACCAACAACGGGGTGGTTGGTATGATGTAGTGGAGAGGGTATTGGGTGAAGACGAAAAAATCCACCGTTTTGTTTGGCACGACCGTAAAGCTTGGTGGCAACAGGAACAGTCTATTCTAGCTTATTATATTCTCGCAGGAGTTTTGGGAGAGCCAGAATATCATCGGTTAGCGCGGGAAGCTGCTGCTTTTTACAATGCTTGGTTCCTGGATACAGAAGATGGTGGGGTTTATTTCAATGTTCTTGCTAATGGTATTCCTTTCTTGGCAAGTGGTAACGAACGAGGTAAGGGGTCTCACTCCATGAGTGGTTATCACTCTACAGAGTTATGTTTTCTTTCTGCTGTTTATACTAATCTCCTGGTTAACAAGCAGCCAATGGATTTTTACTTTAAACCTATTCCCGGTGGTTTCCCCGATAATATCCTGCGGGTGTCGCCAGATATTCTGCCTCCAGGTAGTATTAAAATTGGCTCTGTAGAAATTGATGGCAAACCCTACAGTGATTTTGATACTGAGAAACTGAGTGTCAAGTTGCCTGATATTAAAGAAAGGGTGAAAGTTAAGGTAAATATTGTACCTACCTGAGTGGATGGTGGTGCATAGTAATGGCAAAGGAAACACCGGGAATTTAGGGAGATGGGGAGTGTGGGGAGCACCGAGAGTGTGGGAGAAAAAAATATATATCCTCACCATTACCATCCAGGACTACCCCTGAGCGGGTTGAAAGCAAAAAGTTCAGATAATACCTTAGATGTATCTATGGGGGTGGTGGTGCATTGTCATGGTCGTGCATTGTAATTATTTTTGTTACGATATACGGTAGTGGGAGCATCTTGCTCCTTTATATCATGTCCGGATAATTAGTGATGAAAAAAATTATCCTTTCACTTGTAGGGCAAATCTATTTTTTCTTCTTCTGTTGGTCAGCATTCCCTTGCGACTGTCGTCGTCGCGAGGTCGCACCGCTACTCCCTTCCCTACTCATATCATGTCCGGTAGCATCGGAGCGTGTATAAAATTAAGGTGACAATAGGATAAAACCTTCTGCCTCCTGCCTCCAGCATAGCTGCCTTCCTTCCAGCAAAGTCTAATTATTCAACCGGACATAATATCACTTATTTATATATTCAACCGGACATAATATTACTCGCGGGCAGGATGCCCACACTAGACATTGCTTGTTCCTATTTACCATTACGCGAGCAGGACTACCTTTATGGGTTTAATATCATGTTCGGACGGGTCAGTTAGAAATAAAATTTAAGAACTGACAGTACCGACAGTACCTAAAGAAATACTGAAATTATCTTTACTTTCCTCCTTTCTTCCCTCCTGACTCCTGACTCCTGATTCCTCACAACAGTTATTTATAAGTATTCAACCAAACATGATATAAATTATTGTTTTGGTTAAATTTGTGGTATAAAATCTGTGGTAGTAGATTGAAGAAGGAGTCAGAATCAAGAGTGGGGGACAATTCAGACCCATCACTAATAATTGCAGACCACCAAAGCATCAGATTTGCTGCTGGTATTCAACCCATTTCTTCATCCGCCAGTTGTACAGAATTCTATCTAGCAATTCAGACAGTACGCTACTGACGGCTAATTTACCTCTACCTGAATTCTTTGTTGATAACTGAGACCAAACACTTAAATATTGTTATATCATGATACAAATTGATATTAATACAGTAGTAGAAAATATTACAGTAGTAGAATTAACAGGGGACATTGACGCTAGTACAGCACCTAAAGTTTCAGAAGAAATATTACCTCTAGCGACTCCTGGCTGCAAAATTCTGATAAATATGAGCAATGTGCCATATATGTCTAGTGCAGGGTTGCGCACATTACTATCACTGTACCGACAAACAACAGCAAAGGAAGGAAAAGTTGTATTAGTGGGACTTTCTGAAGAGCTTGAAGATACTATGTCTGTGACTGGGTTTCTAGACTTTTTTGCAACTGCTGAAAATGTTGAGTCAGGAATGGCAACACTAAATTGAAGCAGGTGGTAGTTCAACAATTAATAATTAATTATTAATTATTAATTATTACCTCTCCTTCAAAAGAAGAGAATTGACTTAACTGGCTATCAGCTATCAGCATTTGAGCTAGCCTCCTAGGTCGGAACTCGGAACTGCGTTAACAGCTTTTTGACCTTGGGTTTATACCCCGACAACTAATGCGCCGGATGGTTGAGTCGGGGTTGAAATCCCCGACGAGGGCGTAAAAAAAGTCCTAATGCTGACCGCTGACTGCTATTTAAAGAAAAATTTTGTCTTTTTTCCCCTTTAAAGGAGAGGCTTTAAACCTTGATTATTCGGTTAAATTTTGTTAAGCGGTTCAGCATTTCAAAGTATATATCCAATTTTTGTGAAAGGGAGTAGGAAATATAAATAGGACTTAGGCGCTGACAATAGATATAGGGCTTTGTGCGTTACGCTACTACTAACAAACCCTACTGGACTACTTTGCTACTTTTTTTTCTTGACGGCTGAAACAGCTATATGTTATAATATATTAATATATGCGTGAGATAATAGAACCTGAAATAATACCCACTCAAGCTAAAAAAGTTCGACCAAAACCACCTTGTCCGATAATACTTTTTGCCCAATAACGTTCTACAAGTAATAGTTTATCTCCACATTTTTGACAGACCTGAAAATTATCAGGATTAATAGTTAGACATTCCGGGTTCAGACATTGAGACATAATAAATTAATGGATAATTGATAGAGAAAAAATAGATGTTTTTAATGTTGATTTTAATGATTTACAAAGGGAGTTATACCGTGGTTGAATTACCCGCAATAAATACTTGTATATGTTAAATTCTACAAGTCTCTGTGTGATAGAAGGGTACTAGCTACATCAGGATGAGAACCCAAACCCACAAACCAAGCTAACCAAATCATAGTAAAATCCCATCTTGTTCCTTGCCATTGCAGCCTAACAAAACACAGTGGGAAATAACCTAAATTACAGGAATAAAAATTTGACAGTGAAAAAATCAAATCTTCGTATTCTAACCATTTCCCTTTTTTACGCCAACCTACTTTGTCTCCGAACGCTTCCCATACTTTGGAATTGTACTTCCGTGTACCACCTAAACTCTGATAAATTTTCTTCTGTACAGAAAAGCCAAATTTACCATTACTGTATCTTACCCAAAGTCGATCAATTGTGCAGAGGTCTGTATAAGGAAAATAATCTATATGTTCAACATTTAGAAAACCCAATTTCTCTTGTCTTGCAACTTCTAACATACAACGCTTAGTTTCCTTATCTGCTTCTTCCCATTTTCCTAATGCTAATAAATTTTGTAGTTTATTATAGTCTACTCTTAGTACAACTGGAGGTATATTAGTATGGGTAGAATCTTGAGGATATTGTGGAGGTAATGAAGGTAGTAAAAGTCTATTAGTAGCAGAAGAATATTTTGGAGATTGTTGATGATTTTGAGTATGATAAACAGAATAATTACCAAATCCTAAATTCGCCAAAACATCCTCAACATTCTGATAACGTTGCTTTGGTTTTTGCTCCACCAAACCATCTAAAATTTTCCCTAATTCATCACTCACAAAATTTCCATTTAAACAATCTCGCCATACCCATTCCATTTCCATTACATCATACAAATCAAAGGGACTCATCTGAGTCAATAAATGCAAACAAACAACCCCCAAACTATACAAGTCACTCCCAAATTTTGCCTTTCCCATCGACTGTTCCGGGGCGCAATATTCTGCGGAACCAATAACTGTTCCTGTCACCGTCCGACTTTGAGTTTTCGGCAGAACTTTAGCAGCTCCAAAGTCAACCAAAACTAACCTTTTATCCGCCTCTATCCTAATAATATTCTCCGGTTTAATATCCCGATGAATCACATTATGACTGTGAACAAACTGCAAAACAGATAATAAGTCAATTAACAATTCTCGAATCTGACCTTCATTAAAAACCCCATGATTATCTAACTCTTGTTGCAGAGTTTCTCCCTGAATAAATTCCTGTACTAAATATTGACGACTATCCACAGAAAAATAAGCAAAAAGTTCAGGAATTTGTGGATGCTTTCCTAACAACTCCAACCTTTCCGCTTCCTGTGCAAATAACTCCGCAGCTTTTTCCAAATTTTCAGTTCCCTGAGCTTGAGGAAGAAATTGTTTAATCACACAAAAAGGTTGAGAAGGTTTTAACTCATCTACGGCTAAAAAAGTACGACCAAAACCACCTTGTCCGAGAATACTTTTTACCCAATAACGTTCTACAAGTAATAGTTTATTTCCACATTTTTGACAGAACTGAAAATTATCAGGATTAATAGTTAGACATTCCGGGTTCAGACATTGAGACATAATAATAAATTTTTTTATAATCTACTAAACTCTATTATTAAATTATAAACAAGACTTAAGCAGCCAAACAAGAAACTGGGTTTATAGTATTTTTTTGCTTAATGAGGTACATTGACGATCCCCCTAAATCCCCCTTAAAAAGCTATGCTTTATCAACATCTTTCTTCACATAAAAATTGACAAAATAGACAAGTTATGTATAAGTCTTGGAGGGAATTTTTCAGGAGAAAAGTGTATTGAAAAATACATTTTTTTGAAAACTGTAGACAAGATTTTTGCCCCCACACTCCCCACACTCCCCACCCTCCCCACAAGGTTTTCAGGAGTTCCTGATCAGGTATAGCTTAAAAAGGGGGACTTTGAATACTCCCCTCTTAAAAAGCTATGCTTTATAAACATCTTTCTTAACATAAAACTTGACAAAGGCAGTCAGTTATAATTAAGTCTTGAATCAGCTTTTTTCTCAGAAATAGTGTATTGAATTAGACATTTTTTTGATAAATCCACCCCAAGATTCTGACTCCCCCCTCTTCCCCCTCTCCCCACTCTCCTATAAGGGTTTCAGGAGTTCCTGATCAGGGATAGCTTAAAAAGGGGGGCGGGGGGATCTAAAACTGTACCTGATAGATTATTGAATTTATTGTCAGTTATTGTTTTGGAAAAATTACCAGAAATGAGTCATCAGGAGTTAGAAGCTATATTTAGTATTAATGATTTGAAAAAAAAACTCTTTTGCTCAGGAATTAATGGCAGAAGCAGAAGAAAGAGGAAAGTTAAAGGTTATTCCTGAATTACTAAAGCAAGGCTTTTCTGTGGAAAAAATTGCTAATATACTTCACCTTGATGTTCGGCAAGTCCAACAATTTATTAATAATCTCAATTAATTAGAATTACTACCAGTAAAGAAAATCTAGGTTTGGTTAATTTATACATTAGTAGAGTGTCTATCAATAGAGAAAACCCAACAAATTTTTTCCTATTCTAGGAGGTAATGATAATTGATAAATGATAACTGAAATGACTACTTTAATAAATAATTAATATTTAATTTATTGCCGAAATTAACTTAATAACGTTAAAGTTAGGCAGAGTTTGTGTAAACAGACATTTAATCCTAATTTGAGGAGCGAATATTTAATGCGAGTTTTATTAATTTATCCCTTATTTCCCCAATCTTTCTGGTCTTTTGAAAAAATTCTGGAACTGGTAAATCGCAAAGTAATGCTACCTCCTTTAGGGTTAGTAACAGTAGCAGCTATCTTACCCCAGGAATGGGAATATAAATTAGTCGATAGAAATATTAGGGCAGTCACAGAAACAGAATGGGAATGGGCAGATTTAGTCATACTTTCGGCAATGATTGTCCAAAAAGAAGACTTACATGACCAAATCCGAGAAGCAAAACGACGTAATAAATTAGTAGCTTGTGGTGGCCCATATCCCACAGCATTACCCCAAGAACAATTGGACAGTGGTGTAGATTTTCTAATTCTGGATGAAGGGGAAATTACTTTGCCTATGTTTGTCGATGCTGTCAAACGTGGGGAAACTCACGGTATTTTCCGTGCAGATGGGAATAAACCTGATGTGACAACAACTCCTATTCCCAGATTCGATTTATTGGAAATGCAATATTATGAATCTATGTCGGTTCAGTTTTCCCGTGGTTGTCCGTTCCAATGTGAATTTTGTGATATTATTGTTCTGTATGGTCGTAAACCCCGTACTAAAACGCCAGCACAATTATTAGCAGAGTTAGATTACTTATACGATTTAGGATGGCGTGGTTCTCTATTTATGGTGGATGACAACTTTATTGGCAACAAGCGTAATGTTAAGTTGTTGCTGAAAGAATTAAAAGTTTGGCAAGCAGAACATCAATATCCATTTAAAATGACTACTGAAGCTTCCGTTAACTTAGCAGAAGACCCAGAATTAATGCAGTTAATGGTAGATTCTAATCTTAGAGCAGTATTTTTGGGAATAGAAACTCCTGATGAAGATAGTTTAGAGTTAACCCATAAATATCAAAATAATCGTAACCCTCTCAATGAAGCAGTAGAGAAAATTATTAAATCTGGTATCAGAGTAATGGCAGGGTTTATTATCGGTTTTGATGGAGAAAAACCAGGAGCAGGCGATCGCATCGTTAAATTTGTGGAAGAGACAACTATTCCCACTGCCATGTTTAGTATGTTGCAAGTTTTACCTAATACTGCACTTTGGCACCGTCTGAAAAAGGAAGGTCGCCTTTTAGATAAAGGTGCTAACATTAATCAAGTAACACTGACAAATTTTATCCCCACGAGACCAATAGAAGATATTGCCAGAGAATATGTAGAAGCATTCTGGCAGTTGTACGACCATGAAAAGTTTTTAGATCGAACTTATCGGCATTTTCTGATAATGGGAAGTCCCACTGCTAAAGGTGTTGCAAAAATGCCAAGTTTGATGGAGTTACGAGCATTGTTGATTATTTGTTGGCGACAGGGAATAAAGCGAAAAACTCGTTGGAAGTTTTGGCATCATTTGTTTAGCATTAGAAAACATAATCCTAGTATTTTGCCACGTTATATTAGTACCTGCGCTCATATAGAACATTTTTATGAATATCGTCATATTGTCAAAGAGAATATTGAAGCGCAGTTAGCTGAATATTTAGCTGAGAATAAACAGTTAAATTTCATAGAGAAGGAACAAGAAAGACCAAAATTAAAAAAGGTAAAAGAAGAAGCAGCTTAAAGTCTGCAAGTAGAGAGGTTTAATACAATTTCTCTACATTTCTATTTTTCCTTTGGTTAGCAAAACCACAATCTTGAAATCATTAACTAGCTGTCAGCTAAAAGCTTTCAGCTCGGGTTAAAATCTACTTTAAATTGCATTTCTCTAGGTTTCAGCGAGCGATCGCTGTTTGTGGAGTATGACCCTAGAAAATGCTGACTGCACCAATTGATGTTTACGGAGCATTCCGTCAGGAAATACTTTTTAAAATCAGATCATATCCGGTAGCATCGGTATTGTAAGCGCGAAGGTAAGGAAGAAGGCTATTGAGTAAGAAAAAAACCTAAATTTCCTGTAGATATTCACCCTTGGGTTTACACAAACGATTGCCTTCGGACATGATATGATTTATAAAGTAAATATTAAGAGGCTGAATTTTTTGGAATACAAGGGTTTTGGGAGTTATAGCCCAATAATACCTAAATCCCTGAAAGTTAGGTGAAATAAAGGTTTTAGCTAAATTTACAAATCAGCTTTAATAGCGCGATAAAAACTTTATACTTCTATTCCTTTTTCCTTCTTCCCTCCTAATACCATCCTCTTAATACCATTTCTGAATAGACATCTCCAGAAAAGGTTCTTCAACCCTGATAATACTGTTCCAAAATCGATATTTTTGGAGAAGTCTAATAGTAATGCTATGTTTGATTACCATTTCCCCATCTCCCCATCTCCCCATCTCCCCATTATTAAAGATATATAACAAACTTTTTGAGATTTGCTATGACTCCTAACTCCTGAGGACTGACTCCTGAGGACTGACTCCTGATTCCTCCGTCGTTATTTATCAGTATTCAACCGGACATGATATCACTCAGCTTTCAACGGAGTTTTTTTGCTAAAATTTGCCCTACCTTTTTAACTATTGGGTCAATTTCAATCGCAAAATATTCTCCAATTTCCTTTTCTACTAAAT
Organism: Okeania sp. SIO2C2; assembly: GCF_010692625.1. Classification (NCBI taxonomy): domain Bacteria; kingdom Bacillati; phylum Cyanobacteriota; class Cyanophyceae; order Oscillatoriales; family Microcoleaceae; genus Okeania; species Okeania sp. SIO2C2. Next base: position 23,539 of record NZ_JAAHGM010000038.1, on the reverse strand, counting down.
TAGTCAAATTAACTGTTTCTGGATAAATATCAAACACCAAAGAAAATTTGGCCATATCCCTAATTATTAACAGTACTCCATCCAAACAAATCAGGTCTTTAACATCAAGATATTGAAGAAAATCATTCTTCCAAAGTACCTCAATTTTTATCCCTCCCCCTGATAAATTCTCTTTAGAAATTAACTGACAATACCCCGAAGGTACACCATAAAATAAAGACCCAGAAATTTCTTCTCCCAAACGAATAGACCTTTCTAAATTCAGCTTTTTCTGTCCTTCATATTGTGCAGCAACTTTTGTCGAAGCTAGATAAAACTTTAATAGTTGAAGAAGGAGACAGGAGACAGGAGACAGGAGACAGGAGGAAAATTACATGGGGATAGTCAACGAAGGGCCGCTCCGCGTCTACGCTCCCCCAAGTAATTTTGAACACTCCAGTTGACGGTGGGGTATTAAACCCACAAAGAAAATGATAAAACTCTCCTAATATCTCTTTACCTAAAATTGTTAACGCCCTCCCATTGACAGAAATATTAGACTTGATTTCCACTTCAGTATATAAACTATCAGATGTGTAGGACAGTACGGGATCAATCCCGTGGCTCATGTTTCATCCAGGGGTTGAAACCCCCAGGCTCTCATCTTCAACTCAAACTTTTGTAGATTATTGTCTTTTAAGTTTAAGATTACTCTCTTACTCCTTTCAAAGTCTTTAAAATTAAGGTTTTCCAGGTTAACATTAAATTTTTCTAATAAAATAAAGTTATGAAGAACCGTAACAAGGGTTGCTTTTTTTGGATGAATAGTATTAAATATATAAATAGAGTAAAAAACAGTTAACCTGGTTTAAACATGGAATTTGCAACTGTGAATTAGTATTTATAAATCCAGATTAAATTAGCTCTTTAGACATCAGGGAGGTGGACAATGGCCAACGTAACTACAGAACAAACAACAAATATAGCGATGCAAGTAGTACATAACACTCCTGGGCGTATCCGTTTAAAGGCTTGTAGTAAAAATATTGATATTCCTACCCTCAAAGCAATAGCTCAACAACTACAGCAGCATGAAGGTATCTACGAGGTGAAACTAAATAATAGCACGGGTAGCTTAGTTGTGAGTTTTGATTTCAGCACTATGTCTTTGTCTCGGTTGTGGGAAATATTGAAGGATTTAAACATTGATGAACGCACCCCCGCATTAATATCGCCGACAACAGAAGCAGTAGAAAATAAATCATCACAACCTGTAAATCCTACGGTGACATTTACAGCAGATTTAATAGATTCTCTAATTCCCATGACTGCCTGTATGCTGGTTAACCAAAAGTTGGGGATTTCCGGTTGGCGAAGTTTACCAATTTCCCTAATAACATCGAAGTTGACTAGAGGGGTAATCGAACAGCTAAAACCAGAGTCGGACGAGTTAACAACAGAGAAAAATTTAACTCCCACTGTTGCACCCTCATTTCAAGTGCTTCATTCTACCCTAGGGCGAGTAAGGTTGCGAGTACCGCAAGTTGGTAATGATGTAGACTATGGCCAGAGACTAGAACAATTAATTTTAAGCACTGATGGAGTGACAAATGTCCGTATCAACTCTTCGGCAGCTTCAGTGGCGATCGCCCATGAACCTCATCTAGATATGCTTCCTTATCTGGCTAAGTTAGTAGAAGAAGCTAACTTAACTACTTCAGTATCTTCACAATAAACTTAAATAGCATAACTCAAAGAAGCATTACTGGAAATACTCATCACTTAATGTAGGTAAAAGGAGATTTATCATGTCAAGCATACTAAAAACAGTCAAACACACAAATCTATCTACAGTAGCGTTTGGTTTAGGCGCCGTAGTAATAGCACCGATATTAGTTCCTGTAGTTAAACCAGTTGCTAAGGCAACTCTTAAAGGTGGGATCAGACTTTATGAAAAAAGCAAAGCTGCTTTAACTGAAACTGGAGAAATGCTGGAAGACTTGGTAGCTGAAGTCAAAGCCGAAAAAATGACAGTCGCAGAATCTGTAAAAGTTAATGTAAAGACTACTGAAGAATAACAAGCATATTGTTGGTAAATCTGTTGGCTACAGGGGATTGGCATCCCCTGTTTTTTTTTGTGTTATTACTGTATAATACCAATTTGATAAGTGTTTGTTACAAATGTAGTAGTAAGAAAGAAGGAAGAAGCAATAAGGAAGAAGGGATAAATATTTAAAAAATGTAAAAACGATAGATATAAATATCTAAAATGAATCAGAGTAGCTATTTTTAAGCATATCTGAGCGGGAGCTAACTTTTTGTAGCATTCTTTTTTCAAATTAGAGATAATTCGGAAGATTCAACTGAGAAAGACTTTTTTGGAGAGGATTATTATGATGAGAAAAATCACTCTAAATTCCATGAACAACCAGATATTTCTCAACCACGTCCGAGTAGAGATTTAAGAAAAATTTTCCTAAAATTAGCTGATAAATTTCATCCTGATAAAGCGACGGAACATGAAACTCGTATTCTTTATACTGAAATAATGAAAGAAATTAATATTGCTTATCAAAGTGGTGATTTGGCTAGGTTGCTAGAGATTGAACGGGAGGAAAATCAAGAAACAGTGAATTTTTACCAAAATGATACTGAAAAAGAATGTGAACGTTTAGGGAAAGAAATTGAATTGTTATCTCAACAGTAGTTGAAGTCAAGACAGAAAAAATCACAGTAGCGCAAATGGTAAAAGTTTCTGTTAAAAACTAATAGAAATAAAAAGCATATTGTTGGTAAATTCTGTTGGCAACAGGGGATAACATCTCCTGTTTTTTTTGTGTTAATGATTTTGAGTAATTTGGTAAGAAACAATTTGTATCTTAGCTTTTTGAATCAATTAGAGATACTATAGCACTACGCAAATAGCTGAGGACATTTATAAATGTTCAAACTCAGTCAGATATTACTTTTATAGCGCTACGCATTAAGATTAGGACATAAATAGAACCTGAAACCCCTTTGTATTCCCCTGTTGCCTATTGCCTCTCTTGGTACGCATTCCCTTGCGTCTGTCGCCGACGCGGGGTCGCACCGCTGTTGCCTGTTGCCTTGCGCGTAGCGCTATAACTTTTAACTTTTGACTTTTGAGTTGCGCGTAGCGCTATATATTCTTACTCAGATGACACATTGAGTTGAGTTGCGCGTAGCGCTATATATTCTTACTCAGATGACACATTGAGTAAATTACGATAGACTGTAAAAGATTAAATTACCAAAGTTTTTATTATTATACTTACTATCTATGCCAAGAAAAACTAAAAAAACAGCAACTTCTAATTCTCTACCTCAAGAAAATGCTTTATCCTTCTCTTCCATTCACGCTAGGATTGATTTTCTCAAGGAAAAACATCAAAAACTTCTGACCAAAATCAAACGTAAAAAAACTGAATTGTCTAACCTGACTCAACAAATGCAAACACTTACTCAAGAAGTGCGTCAAAAAAGTAGACCATTTTATGAACAAATTAATAGTCTAGATCAAAAAATTCATGGGCTATTTGATAAAATTTTAAGTAATAAACGTTTAGGAAAACGTCAAAAGCAAGAAGTTATAGATATTTATCGAATCTTACAATTGACAGGTAAAATTTCTCCTCGCCCAGAATATTTTAATCGGTCATCATCTACAGATTTTCAAGATGAAGATAGAGATGATTATGAACAGACAACAGAGAAAGATTTTTTTGGAGAAAATCATCATTACGATGAAAATGAAGATATTTGTCAACCACGTCCTAGTAGAGACCTGAGAAAAATATTCTTAAAATTGGCCGATAAATTTCACCCAGATAAAGCTAGGGATAATGAAACTCGTGTTTTCTATACTGAAATCATGAAAGAAATTAATATTGCTTATCAAAGTGGCGATCTAGCTCGGTTACTAGAGATTGAAAGAGATAAAAATCAAGAAAAAGTTAAGTTTTCCCAAAATGATAGTGAAAAAGAATGCGAACAATTAGAGAAAGAAATTGAACTATTATCTCAACAATATGAACAAGTTAAATCAGAGTTACGAGAGGTGAAAAAGACTCCTCAAGGAAATATGGTAAAACAGTATCGCAAAGCAAAGCGACAAGGAGAAAATTTGATGGAAAAGTTGGTGGAAGAAGCAGAGATTGATCTATATTCTTTGCAACAATTACATAATTTTGTTAAAGATCTTAAAGACCGAAAAATTACATTAAAAGAGTTTGTTAGAGGTCCTAATTATGCAAAGATGGATGATATGGAAGATATGATTCATGAAATGTTTGAAAAAATGTTTGTAGTGATAAATGTATAAATTAATTTAATCAGTATTGTGATTGTATTTTTAAGAAGGAAGAAGACATCCCCCCTTGCACCCGGATGATGCGCTATCCCTGATAAGGAACTCCTGAAAACCTTGTGGGAAGCAGGGGAGTAGGGGAGCAGGGAGCAGGGGAGAAAGGAGAAAAAATCATAGTAGATAGGAAAAACTACTTAAGTTATCAAAAAAAATTTACTTTTTAATACACTTTTTATCTGACAAAAACCTTTGAAGGACTCCCACATAACTTGTCTATTTTGTCGAGTTTTATGTTAAGAAAGATGTTTATAAAGCATAGCTTTGAAAGGGGGGAGAAAGAAGGAAAAGTGTATGGAGATTAGCTCCAACAAGCTTGTATAAACTACGGGTGAAGTGAGTAGGAATTAAACCTATCCCAGGAGGGGAATGTGGGGAGATGAGGAGATTCGTATATTTGCACGATTAAATGTATTTCATAATAATATTATCTGAGTACAAAGAATTAGTATTCCTCTTTTTTTTAAGAGGATAAAAAGCGGTCAAGAGATGGCGAGGAATCCTGCGCCATATCTAATCGACCAAGAGAAAAGGGGTGCATCTCATAGCAAGCAAAAATACTTTTTTCCTATATATTCCCTGTTCCCTGTTCCCTGTTCCCTGTTCCCTGTTCCCTAAAAGCGATAAATTTTTGGCTTTATTCACGCATTGAGATGCACCCGAGAAAAGAAAATATTCCTGATTTCAAGCTTTTAGCTGTTTGCGCAGCATTCCGTAGGAAAGCAAAAGGTACTAATAACTGATAACTGATAACTGATAACTGATAATTCAAATGACAGAATCTATTTCTTGGCAGGAACGCTATCTTAATTTAATTGACCACATTGTGGAAATTACCCTCAAAGGTCAAATCCGTTCTAAAGAACAGGTATATCAAATGCTGGTAAAAGAAGTTAGCAGTGGTACGGGCGAAATTTTTGAACGTTGTTTTGATGAACGTCTACAAACTATCCAAAACCAAGTAGATACAGAAACTGATGAGTTAAAACAAGCAAAAGCTAATCGTCGTTTGCGGGCCCTGAAAACTATTCAGGGAGAATGGGAGCGGTGGGAAAAACTAAATCAAACTCAAGAAGCGATCGCTTCATCTGTACAAGAAATTATTAATGCTGAGTCTAGCGATCGCCTGACTACTTTATTCAATGCTATTGACCCTAACCAAAAACAACCCCTGACTCTCAATCAACTCCAAAAACTAGCCCAAAGTCTAGACGGACAAAAACTCCAAACTGCTGACTCTGAGTTAGAAAAAGACTTGCAACAGTTTGCGACTGGTATTACTAAAGGTCTAGAAGCTTGGCAACGACTGCAACCTTATTTGGTAAGTTGGATTTATGACCAAAGTAAGGGTCAATTAGGATTTGGTGGTACTCCTGAACAACGAGGACCGTGGGTATTATGGGCAAAACAGGTAAATAGTTCTTTTCCAGAGGGTTTATTTAATACTATTGCTTTGGAAAAGTCGATTGTAGAATTTGCGAGTAAAGCTAGTATTGAAGCTAATAATTTAGTTGAGTTAGCATTAATTTTACAATGTTTACAAAGAGGATTAGTAGAATGGTTTGATAAGTTGATTTATGATGCTAAGGTAGGGGCAAAATTATCTATTTCTACTTTTTTAACTTTTGCTACTATTTGGTGTCAATTAGCGAATGGTTTTCAAGCTAGACCTCGTTTAACTAATTCTTGTTTTCAGGTAGCATTGCAAATTTTTCGTGCCTTTTCTCAACAAGAATATTTTCCGCTCTATGGTGGAATTTTTGCTTCTTTTTCTGGAGAATATTTACAGAATGCTTTGAGTTATTTAGATGCTCCTTTGCAAATAGTTAAAGGTACTCAAGCAAAGGCAAGAATTTTAACTTTATTGGGTTATTCTCAGCGTACTTTGGGGGAATATTTAAGGGCGATGGAATTTCATAAACAAGCTTTAGAAATTTCCCAAGAAACAGAGGATAAATTCTGTGAAATTGCTAATCTTAATCATTTGAGTCGGACTTGTGTGGCGATGCAGGATTATAGTGAGGCAATTAATTACAGTCAAAGAGCGTTGATGTTTTCTCGACAAATAGGGGATAAAAAAGGGGAAGCTAATGCTTTAGCTAATTTAGGTTTTAGTGAGGTTTTCCAAGCTAGAAAACAAGAAATGATGGAAACAGAGATTTATGAAAATGCAATTAATTATTTACAACAGGGTTTAAAGTTATCAGAAACTTTGGGTGATGGTCAGAGTAAGTCTCTTTGTTTTAGTAGTTTAGGAATTGCATTTATGGTATTAGATAAACCTGAAGATGCTCTGTTATATTTAGCTGGGGGTTGGCAAGCTGCTCAATATTCTGGAGATTTATATTTGCAAGGTTTGAATTTGGCTTATCTTGCTCAAGCTTATTATAGTTTGCAAAATTTGGAGAAAGCTGTTTTTGCTGGTTGTTTGGGTATGTATCTTTTGGAGCAAATTGGTAGTAATGAATGGCGACAAACCGCTGGGTTTATGGTTGTATTGAAGGGTCAATTGGGAGAAGAGTTTAATGAAATTTTAGAGCGGCAAAGGTCAGAAATTTTGCCAGTTATTGGAGTGGATGGTTATGATTATATATCTGAACTTTTAGTTAAATATCAACAATCACTTTAGAGATCGATCTATCGCACTTTTTCTGGCAATAATTCAGGTTTAACTTTTTGCAGAAACCTAACTATCATCGCCGTAAATACTCCCTCAACTAACATGAGTGGGATGTGAGCAATTACCAATGTAGTCATGATGCTCGAACGTTCGGCACTAGCATCTAGATCCAAAGGAATATTGGCAATCAGAATCACAAATACTGCTAAAACGGTTATTGCCACCCCACTAGCACCAGCGACAAATCCGAAAATACTCGTCCATAAAGAATTTTCTAATCCCACTCGGTGACGAAACTGAAATAAATAGTATAGCAATGAGCGCTGGTATATTTACAAATTGCAGGAGGGGCCAAATAGCTAAAAGTCTTATATTCTCGGCAATTTATTCCCCCTGTTGCCTCTCTTGGTCAGCATTCCGCAAGCGAGCTGGCGTCGTCGCGGGGTCTGACCGCTGTTGCCAGATGAGCTGTTGCCTGCGCACAGCGCTATAGGCGAAAATTGCTGGCACACCTGCTGTCAACCCATTAATACCTAAAAGTTAAGCCACCGTGCTGAAACATCACTGCTTGGAGAAACAAACCTACTAAAATAGCTGGAAAAGCATAATAACCTAACACTACGCCCAAAAGACCGTTGAGCAAAGGGTGAACACTGCTTGGCGGAATGGGGAGTTTGATCGAAGAAGCCACAAAAAATGTGGCAGCTAGTAGGGAAGCTTTGGGAATACTTTCGGTAGGATTTTGTTCTCGTTTTATTTTGCGTAAAAAGTACCATGTTGTCAAACCTGTTAGTGCGTAACCACTTGTTCAAGATTTGTCCGTGAGGTATCGCAGTTTCACTGCGCTCAACAATGTGAGTTGTACCTTTGACCCTAGCGAGTTAGTCGCAATCATTGGCCCAAACGGGGCGGGTAAAAGCACGATGGTCAAAGCCATGCTGGGGCTGATTCAGTCCGCCACGGGTACAGCCCTGCTGAAAGGGAAACCTCTGACACAGCAGCTTTCGCAGGTTGCCTACGTGCCCCAACGATCGCAAATTGATTGGGACTATCCGGTCACTGTCTGGAATGTTGCCATGATGGGCCGTACCCTGCAAACCGGGCTGTTTCGTCAGCCCAGTCGCCAATCTCGCGAGCTGGTGAAGGCGGCGCTACAGCGGGTAGGGATGTATGAGTACCGCGATCGCAGCATCAGCGACCTATCCGGCGGCCAGCAGCAGCGGGTCTTTTTAGCCCGCGCCCTGGCCAAAGAAGCCGAACTCCTGATTCTGGATGAACCCTTCAATGCAGTGGATAAGAAAACGGAATCCATTATGTTCGACATTTTTAAGGAGCTGAAAGCCCAGGCCAAAATCTTGCTCGTCATCAGCCATGACCTCAGCGAAACCCTGGATAATTACGATCAGGTGTTATTGCTGAACAAGCACGTTGTCGCCAAAGGCCCGCGCCACGAAGTCATGACACAAGATAACCTGGTTACTGCCTACGAAGGACCCGTACTATTGGTCACCGCCTAACGTTTACACCATCGGAATTGATAAATCAAAAGGAGAATTTCTTGAACATACTACTTGAACCGCTCAACTTTGAATTCATGCGCAATGCTATGATTATGGGAATTTTGCTGGGCATTTTGTGCGCTGTCGTGGGCAGCTACATGATCGTGCAGCAGATGAGCATGATGGGGGACATGATTGCTCACTCTGTCATGGCCGGGTTGCCGGTGGCTGTGTTTCTGAGGTTTCCCCTGTCGGTGGGGGCGCTGGTGGCGGGGGTGGTGAGTGCCGTCGTGCTGTCGGGCATTGAGGCGAAATCCCGCCTCAAGCTGGATGCGGTAATGGCATTGATCTTTTCATTGTTTTTAGCGACTGGCACAACACTGGTAACGGTGCTGCCAGGAGCCAACCGTATCGATGTGATGCACATTTTGTTTGGCGACATCCTGGGGGTTACCCAGGGCAATCTGAAGGAGACCTTTGGCATCACGTTAATCATTGTGATTGGCGTCTGGCTGTTTTACAAAGAGCTGTTGTTTTACACCTTTGACCCTATTGGGGCGCAGGCCGATGGCATGGGGGTGCGCTGGTATTACCTCGGGATGGTCACCGCCATTAGCCTGACGGTGGTTGCCAGTATGCAAACCGTAGGAGTTTTACTGGTGATTGCCATGCTGGTCGCACCTGGAACCACAGCTTATCTGCTGGTAAAAGAGCTGCACCAGATGATGATTTTGGGCAGCTTTCTGGGGGCATTTGCCAGTATTGCCGGGATGTATTTGAGCTACTACCTGGATATTCCTTCGGGGTCTGCCATCGTTCTAGTAGCTTTTGGGTTTTTTCTGCTGGCGTTCCTGTTCAGTCCATCCCATGGGATTTTGACGCAATCCAAGTTCGTTAAAGACATGAACCAATAAATAGGGTTTGCGCTCAAAAGTCTTATGGGTGAGGGTAGGAGACAGCTATACTGGAGACAGGAGACAGGAGGAATGGATCGGGAGCGAGGAGGTAGGAGTAAGAATTTTCCCTTGATTTTTCTGCCATAATCATCCCAAAATACTAGCTTTATGCAGCTCTTTCCATTCCAAAGCTGGTACTTTTTTAGACCAAAAAATGCTAAAACCAATATCAGTCAATGCTTTGATATTTAATCAGCAAGCCCTAAATATTTCATGGCTTGTCTTGCGCTTCGAGAATAGATTCATGCTCTTGACAAATTGCTCGACCATAAGTAAGAACCTCTTCAAAAGCAGGTTCATTCTTAAATCACAGTCTCTGTTAATATAATATCATGTCCGGATAATTAGTTATAAAAAAACTTTCTCCTTCTTCTCCTGTTGTTCTTCTTCCTTCCCTCTTTTCTCCTGACTCCTGAGGACTGACTCCTGAGGACTCCGCAGTTATTTATTTATCACTGTTTAACCGGACATGATATAAATCACTAAAACATAGAAGTTTAACTCACTCCTTAACCTCCCCTTAAACACCAAAAAAAACGTCATAAATCACATCAATAACTGAAAAAAAAAGATTAATATTAAGAATATAGGGGGTGGAAATAAATAACAATTAATTCTCCCTCTATTAATTTAGAGCTGATTCGTCAACTTAGCTATTTGCACAGCATTCTGCATGCAGGAAAACTCTGATATATTGCATCAGGAATTTAGGCTCTAGTCAGCCATAACTGCCAAAAAGCAAATATAGCAAGTAATTCAGTTTCATAATATTTACTTGATAAATCAGCTCTTAGTCTCTATAGTAAAAGGATATAAAACCATGCTATTACACCAAAAGAGAACAACTACTGAAAATCATCCCATTAATTCCGAGTCAGTAGCAAAAAGATTAGAAAATCAAGTAAATTCATCTAAAAAAGAATCAAATAGTCGTTTATATATGATTTGGGTAAAAGATGAAAATGGGCATTTAACTGCACATTGGACGACTCAATATTAGTTGAGAGAATTAGCAAATAATTTTGATATTGGATTTTAATGAAAGGATGAAATATACCAATTCACTTTCAAGATATCACAAATAGTTTCCAACTTTAAATGTGAAATAATTTCCTGAAATTACTGCCTAGTAAAACTTTTGAGTCGATCAAATCTTACTTTTAAATGCATGACTTTTGAATGAGCGAATTCCGTGAAACGGTATTACTGAAAAATAAAGGTATAAAGCCTCTCTATTCATGGAGAAAAAAGAAAACAAAATCCTTTTAGTCAATCCTTCTATTACAGAAGAGGTAATTATTAATTATTAATTATTAATTGTTGAACTATCTGTTGGATTTTAAATATGTTAATTATATCAAATCCGTTTAATTGGACATAAAAAAAATCTTCAATCGTCATAACTACGCTCATCTTTGTAATTCTTTCTTCTCCTGACTCCTGAGGACTGAGTTCCCCTCCTGGGAGGGGGAGGGGCGAGGGGTGGGTTGACTCCTCCTAACTTAACCATTCTATGGTTGTTTAACCGGATTTGATATTAATCCTTTTTTTGAGATGGTCATAATGTCACAAGAATCGGCGATCGCAATAATTATCTGAGTGATCGCCGATTTTAGTTAAAACCTAAACTGAGTCCGGAATGTACTAACCCAAATAGTATCATTAACATCATCGTGATTAGGATTAGTAATCACAAATAAACCCGGAGTCAAAGAGATATTATCATTAACTTGAAAACGATAAATTGCCTCTATATGTATGGATGTATCATCATCCTTCAAGGCATCATCATCACCCCCATCAGTAACAATAGGAGGAACGCCAACCATCAGACCAGCTAAATTTCCTTCTCTCAATAAGTCTGGGAACGCAAAATACAACATTCCATTAATAATAGTAACATCGTCTTCATCACCATTGCTAGTTTCTGGTCGCGCCCAGGTGGAACCAAACCAACCGCCGATTTCCAACTTTTCATTCACTCTCCAATGAGCTTGCAACCCAACGTTATCAGCAGTGGTCGCCACACCATCAAAGGGGTCTTGAGCTTTAAAACTACCAGTACCATTAGTAATATCAACCCCATCGTCACCCCAATACTTACGCACATAACCCAGAGTAAATGCCAAGCGATCGTTAGGTTCAATTACCAGTTGACCTAATGCACTGTAAGCACCATTAAATGCACCCGCACCCTCAGCAGGATTTGCTGGATCGTCTGCTAAATAAGCTACATTGACTTGAAACTTATCATTAAATGCGTAGCTAAAACCAACACCTGCATTAGCAGGACCTCGGAAACTGGTAGGGTTGCGTCTTCCAAACCTAGAAATTGTCCCATTTCTTTCGTCTGCAAAGGGTGAGAGAACTAGGGAAACGTCATCTAGGTCAACTGCTCTATAAAACTGATACAAAGCGTCACATAAAGTGACAATCTGATGTTTACTTCCTGCTTTCCTACGGAATGCTACGCAAACCACTGAGGCCGTCGGCGGTTACTCATCCACAGGCATTCACGGTCGAGCCGACCGCATTTCTCAAATTAATACTGGCGTTTAAATCTCGATCTATTGACAAGCCACAGTCAGGGCAATCATAAGTTCTCAGGCTTAATGGCATATCTTGGACATGACCACAGTTAGAGCAAGTTTTTGATGATGGGAAAAACTTGTCAACTACTACTAACTCAGAACCGTACCACTGGCACTTATATTCAAGCTGTCTCCTAAACTCATAAAAACCTTGATCTGCTATAGACTTAGCTAGCTTATGGTTAGCTAACATTCCACTGACGTTCAAATCTTCAATTACTACACTGCCGTGGTTTTTGGCTAAGTATGTTGTTAATTTATGAAGTGCATCTTTACGGATATTAGCTACTCGTCTATGCTGTTTAGCTAACTTGATTACAGCCTTATACCAATTACGAGAATGTTTAACTTTTCTACTAACTTGGCGTTGCAATTTTGCTAGCTTGTTTTGAGCTTTACGGTAAGGTTTAACACTGTTGAAAACTTCGCCAGTGCTTAAGGTTGCTAAAGTTTTTACACCTAAGTCAACACCTACTACATCAGTAATTTTTTCTGTTGAAGTCGGGGTAAATTCAAAAGCTAAACTTAGGTACCAATCATCAGCTTGTCTACTAATAGTTATTTTCTGAGTAGTTGCTTCAATTGGTTCATAGGTTTTCACCATGCCAATAAAAGGTAATTTGTGACTCCAACCATTTAATTCTATTGGCTTTCCACAATTATCAATTGTAAAAGAATCGTGTTTACCTTTCTTCTTAAACCTTGGATATTTACCTAACCCTTGTTTGCGAAGCATTCCGAAGGAAAAAAATCTCTTAAACGCTTCACCCAAGTTGATCAAAGCATATTGATAAACTTTAGATGACAAGCTCTTCATCCAGGGATAAAGTGGTTTAGTGTGATTAGTGAAAACTTCTCTCAACTTACGAGCATTAGGCTGATAACTGTCTCTGTAAGCAGCATTCCACAAACTCAAACCCCAGTTATAAACCCATCTTGAATAGCCCGCGTGTTGAGCCATCAAAGTTTTTTGTTTATTATTTAATTTGAGTTTGGTTCTGATAGATTTCATGGACATTGAGCGCAGCCTATCTAATGGTATGCTTTTTAACGCATTATACCGTTATTCGTTGATTAAGTCAATTCTCCAATGGGGCCAATAAGAGCTTGGGCGCGTTCTCCAATGGGAAACTGATAGAACATCAGGTCAATACCAACATCATTACTACCATCACCCTCATCAATAGAGGCAAGAGTCATTAAGGTATTGGTGAGTTCTGGTTCGCTCAACTCATTAAGGTTATTAGCTTGTAGACGAGTGAATAACAAATCTTCTCCAGTAAAGCTACTCTCAAACTCTAGCCTGACACGATAAGAAAAGGTAGTCTCGGTTTTGTCGTTGCCAGAAGGTTCTCCACGCGCTGCTGCTCTTTCCCCGAAGGTATCATTTAACCAAAACAAAACTTCTCCGTTGAGTTTGGTAGTTGTGGAAAATTGGTTGTTTTCTAATTCTGCTGTGCGTGCTTCCAAAGAATCTACACGACCGCGCAATGCTGCTAGTTCGGCTGCAAATTCTTCTTGTAGTCGTTGCAATATAGCTAAGTCTTCCCTTGTAACTAGGTTACTGGTTGCTGCAGCAATTAATTCTGTAATTCTATCTAGGCAAGCATTTAATCCGGCAGCAAATTCAAAGCGAGTCATGGCGCGGTTGCCTTTGTAAGTGCCGTCGGGATAACCTGCTATACAACCATAACGTTCTACTAACGATTGTAATGCTTGGAATGCCCAATCTGTAGGCTGCACGTCTGATAATTGGGAGACAGATGTTACCTGATCTATTGGCTCTTCTGCTTCTAGCTCAGATACAGTGGGCATTTCTAATGAGGGGTCGTCCATGGGTAGGGGACGAAATGCCTGGGCAATTTGTATTGGGGGAGTGGCCTGAGCAGGATTAGCGATCAATAAGGTGGCACTAAGAATACTGGGGCTATATTTTCTAGCTTTCTTAAGAATTTTTTTCATTAATTTCTAATTAATACCTATTAATTGTTCGTAGTATCCTCTACTGATTTAAGGATAAAAGCAAATATTATCCAAGCTGACAAAACTATTGTTGAATAAGGATATAAACGAGGGTGAAAAATTGACTTATTTTTTAACTAACGAATCTCAAAACATTTATTTAAGAGGCTGTTTGTCAAGTTGTCTTAAGTAGGAGCGATAGAACTCCGTTCCGCTCTTTTAAAGAATTTAATCCCATTCCAAATCAACAAACTGTGGATAAAAGTTAGAGCGATCGCCCAGACTATATTCTTAACAAAAATCCTCCCCAAAATAGCTACTGTTAAACCATGTCCGTCTCCTACCATTAAGGTAGCAGTCAATAATATTATTCCTTCAAACAAGACATATCCTATAACTAAACTAGCAGTCAACCATAAATAATACTTCCAGATTTTCTGCTCAATAAATTTAGGTTTAATACTAGCTACAATTGTTACCAATAATGTTCCCAAACCCATTACAAATCCCCAAGTAAAAGACTCTAAAGTCTGGGGATATTGACGGAGAGTAAAACCATAGAATTGATTAACTAACCAAATTATTATTGAGGAAATTATCGCCTGTTTTCTATTAAGTGTCACCCCACTAATAGCAGCAAAACCTACTAAGGGAACGTGAGGATAAATAATACTACTAGCACTGCCAATAGTAATTAACAAAAATTGCCACAGACGAGAATGAGAGATTGCTCTTTCAGCATTACTCCAAACATTATAATTTTCCTGGGAATAAGCTGTAATTTTATTATTCATAAATCTTGATTCTTACCATTTTTCAACCATCAGTTTTCCGTATATGAGATATAAAAACAAGCTGTAATTAGGTTATCCTAAATCTAGTAGGGTTTGGAGACCAAACCCCTACAACATCTCAAAATAAAAGATTTATCATTCATATAACAGTCGAAGCAAAGGTTAGGACAATTCTAAATCCTGTTTGCGGAGCATTTCCGTAGGAAAAACCCTTTGATAGTCTGCTGTTCCCTATTCCATATTCCCTATTCCCTAGCGCGTGGCGCTATAGATATTTTTTCCTCCATACTTTATCTGGATATTCCATGCAAAGTCCCTACTTATACCAATTCACTTTAAGGATGTCACAAATAGTTTCAAAATTTAAATGTCAAATAATTGCCTGAAACTCTTGTTTTGTCAAAATTTTTAGCCTATCAAATCTGGCATTCTGAATTCTAAATTCTGAATTATGACTTCAGTGAAACGGTATTAGGATATAAATTTTTAGATAACTTCACCCCTCCTAATAAATGCTCTTTAACAATACTTTCAGCCACATCAGGAGTAACGCGAGTGTACCAAGTTCGGTCTCCAGAATAAAACACCACCGGACCCATTTTGCAAACTTCCAAACAGCCAGAAGTAATCACATCTATATCTAATTCTGATGTTTTTACCGCAGTTTGTAAAGCTTCAAAAATTGGCTGCCACTTCCGAGAGGGATAACAACGACTCGACCGACAAACAGACAAATAAGGTCGTTTTAAAGGATTACTATTAAAAGGAATTGGACGAGTTCCTAAAGCATAAATTTCTCGTAACTCCTCATAAAGTGCAAGTTTGGAAAACTCCGCTTTTTTCTCAGGCAAATAATCCTCATCTTCCCCTAAAAATGGATTCGGCAAAAATATCGTCATTAACTTTTCTGCCGCCCCATTCCAAAACTGAATTCCCCAACTTTTTGCCACTCCTTCAGGGTTTAAGTTACGATAAAATGCTGCCCGACTTAAAAGACGTTTTTCTCTTAATTCTATTGGTGTCGTACAGTGAGGTCCTCCTAAATTTTTTTCTAGGCATAAATGAAGGTGCCAAGTGGGAGTTGCTACGGTCAAATAACCATCATAAATTAAGCAAAGTTTTGGAGGTTCAGTGAATTCTAATTCTAGTACCCCACCTTCAACAACATGACCTATTTGAACTTGCTGCCAATTTTGTTGAATTAAAGTATATAATAGGGGACCAGTGACATCTATTGTAGTAGGAAAATCTTCATATTCTATCGTTCCACCTTTAGGATTTTTTTCCGATACCGTGCGTTTTAATGGTGTCACCCATTGATTAAATTCACTCATTTTAGTTCCCTGGATTTAAAGTTTGTTTATCAACAAAATACCTCAAAAGTAGGGGGTTTGGTCTCCAAACCCTTGCAAAAGACCAGCTATATTTTAGTCAATACTATTTAATTATACTTGTTGATTCTTCCCTACTCCCTACTCCCTAGTCCCTATTCCCTTCCACTGAATTAAATAACATTAATTATACCGATCGCTTCTAAATCAAAACCACCAGAAGTCGCAACTGAAGATGATGCCTTCGGTTGGTTCAACCACTGTGCTCTATTTAGGAATGAGATTAACAAAGTCAGAACTCACAAGTCAACCCACCCCTAACCCCTCCCCTCCTGGGAGGGGAAGTAGGGGATTTTATCCCCGCTCCAAAAATATTTCGCCTTAAAAGGCGGGGTTTTAGACCCATATTATTTTGATAAAATAAAACCGGATAAAATTAATTACCCTCAAGAGGTTTATGTGGCAGAAACCAAAATTTCCCGGTCTTATTTAATTTCCGTTCCTTACCTGAAAATTGCTGTAATTAATTCACAACTTGACAATATTCTTCATACACGCCATCAAGTAGTAAATTTAAGGCGTCTACTGCTGTTGCTGCTGCTGTTAATGCTTCCTGTTTTTGAGCATCAGTTTCACAGAGTTTTACTAATGCTTCTCGCGTAACTTGGCTGTGAATTTCATCGGCTTTTTCATGTACTTTAAAAAATGCCAAAGCTGCTTCAGAATTAATGCCGTAAAATTCTTTCAAACCAGCAATTTTAGTAGTAGCTACTTCGGGAATTTGGGATTCATAAGCATAGAGAGCAGCTAAACCTTTTGCTGGATTTTCACTGCGGGATAACTGCTGCAAAAGCTTCACAGATTCCTGAGTTTTTGCTAGGTGTTCCCGCTCTTTAACTGCTTCTCTTTTTACATCCAAACCTTCTGCAAAACGCAACCATAATTCTGGGTGATTTGCCGCTCCCATTTCTTCTTCCATGAGGTTTTCTAGGAGCATTTTTCGGATTTCTAAGTCGTCACAAGCTGCGTGAGTAGCACTAACATAAGTAGGGAAATAATGAACTTGTAGATAATATTCTTGAGCGTACTCTTGCAACATTTCTAAAGATAATTTTCCTTCATTCCACATTTGATAGAATTGGTGCTTAAGTAAATGTTGTTTTTCAATGATTTCGTCTAATTGAACAAGAAACTTTTGAGCGGTCATTTTTGTATTTTCAATTAACATGATTGTTCGGCAAATTAAGAATATCTACAAATACTATCATAATTTTTTTTATTGTCAATAGGTGAATAAATTTTATCGAAATCAACTGTTAATAAAGAATAATTTATTCAACAAAATATTTTTCTTAATGGTATAAATAGAAAAGTAAAGAACTTGTAAGTATTCAGCTATTAGCATTCATAATTCAGCTTTTGCCAGAATAAATTAACTACTAAGGTTAGCTGAAGACATTTTTTTTAGAAGTTTTAATTCTCCTTGAATACTAATTGCTATTTTGAGTTGATAATGAGCTAATAATTCATAGCTAGAGCATTGAATCGCTGACGGATGAACGCTTACAATAACTTTTTTTTATTAAAATAAAGGTATAATAAATCACCAAATTTTAAATCTGATGATTATTTTGATATTCAGAGGAATATTGAGATGGAAATTCATCCCAAATTTTGATTACTTGTTGGTAACAATTAGGCGGACTAATCGGTAAATTAGTAATATAAAATAAAGTAACATAACTGCCAGATTCTAACATAAAAGCTACATCTTTTTCAGGGTTATAATTATCTACTGCTTCTAAAATATGAGCATTCATAAAGTGTGTTTTAAGGAGGACAGTATCGGGTGCTTTTAACCAGGAATTGAGAAGAGGTGCAAGATTATTACGATGCACAAAATGTACTTTAAATGTTTCTCCAGTTGCACCAATAATAGGTGAATTTGTACTGCAAATAATTAGACCCCGTTGGCTACTTAAATAACCTTGCCAAGCATTATATCCTATAGAGATTAAATTAGTAGCAATAAACTCTTGCTGCCAATTATGTAAATAATTTTCTCGATCCATTTGATTCGATAACTTATATAATTAAACTACTTGGAAAAAATTTAGGCGTTGCTGAATAGAAGTATGAATGTGCGATTGTTTGGTTCTGTTCAAGCCCCCGCGCATCCCCCAAAATTGGGGGACTTTTAGAGTTTTATTCCCCCCAAAATTGGGGGGCTAGGGGGGCAAAATCATACCCAGAATCAGCAACGCCAAAATTTATAGATGGATTTGAAGCATAATTAATAATTGCTTCTTAGTTATCAGGTTTAATAGTTAATTCTATTTGTGTAAAGTGCGAATTTAATATTGTTACAGCAATTCCCGTTATTATGAGGTAAAATAACAGGACTTTTGACAGGGTAAATATTTTTTGCTTGTTCCCCTACTCCCCTAGTAAATAGCTTCGGAAACTGCTGTATTTTTAGGGGTATGAAAAACAATTTGTTTACCAAAAAATGAGGTCTAAAGCCTCCCCTTAAAAGGGGAGGAAAAAATATTTAACTCAGTATTTCAAGCCTCCGACTTTAGTCGGAGGTTCACTGATAACTGTTAGCGTAGCTCCTCCGTAGGAGGCTAACTGATAACTGTTAACTGATAACTGATAACTGATACTACTCCTGTCGCAAACTAATCGCAGCTTGTACCATATTCCGAGTTGCCGGAATCGCCTCTTCCCAACGACGAGTTTTCAAACCACAGTCGGGATTCACCCAAATCTGAGTTACAGGTAGATACTGAATACACTTACGCAAACTTTCCCTCAAATACTCAGTAGTAGGAATACTCGGAGAGTGAACGTCATAAACTCCTGGTCCAACCTGAGCAGGATAATCAGCATCAGTCAGTTGCATTAAAGTCTCATTATTACTACGACTATCCTCAATAGAAATTACGTCGGCATCCAATTGCTTGATAGATTCCATAATGTCGCCGAACTCAGAGTAACACATATGAGTATGTACCTGAGTTTCTGGTTGAGCGATCGCTGTCGATAAACGAAAAGCATCAACCGCCCAACTCAAATATTCATCCCAACGCTGTTGTTTTAGTGGTAAACCTTCCCGCATTGCTGGTTCATCTACTTGAATAAAAGCAGCACCTGCTTTCTCTAAATCTTTCAGTTCTTCGCGAATAGCTAATGCTAATTGGAATGCCTGTTCTTTGCGAGAAATATCGGTGCGTGGATAAGACCAATTCAACATAGTTACTGGTCCGGTTAACATTCCTTTTACTGGTTTTTCAGTTAAAGATTGAGCAACTTCAAATTCTCTAACTGTCATTGCATGAGGGCGATAAATATCACCAAAAATAATTGGCGGACGTACATAACGACTGCCATAACTTTGTACCCAACCATGAGTAGTAAAAGTATAACCATCTAACTGTTCGCCGAAGTATTCCACCATGTCAGAACGTTCAAATTCTCCATGGACTAAAACATCCATTCCCATCCCTTCTTGTAGCCCAATACAGTAGGCAATATGGGCATCAATTTGCGCTAAATATTCAGCTTGAGTCAGCTCGCCTTTTTTATAAAGCGCCCGTAATTTTCTAACTTGTTTAGTCTGGGGAAATGAGCCGATAGTTGTCGTGGGAAAAGCAGGTAATTTTATTTGATTATCTAATCTTTCTAAATAAGACACGCTCCGGCGAAAGTCTGTTTATTTCAGCGCTTCAATTTGACTTTTTAATTTTTCATTTGCAGGGCTAAATTTATAAAATTCTTGCCAGTATATTTCGATTTTTTCTATCTCTGACTTACTACTTTCTCCAGTCAACGCTTTGGATAATAAAACTGTCTCTTCTAGTTTTTGCTCGGCAAAACTTAATACGTTTTGCAGTGCTTCTGGCAGTTTTATCTCGCGTCTAACATCATAAGGCACAAATTGTAAAGAAGCAGAAGGCTGTACAGAAATATTAGGAACAATTCCTTTTAATTCCTCTAATAAAGATACTACTTCTTGAGTACGAATCCGCCAAATATTTCGAGCATCAACTACACCAGCACCGAGAGTTTTATCTGCTGGAAAACCATGACTTTTAATTAGTTCTAAATTTTTACCGCGAGTCAAGTCAAGACTAAT
This sequence comes from Okeania sp. SIO2C2, assembly GCF_010692625.1. Taxonomy (NCBI): domain Bacteria; kingdom Bacillati; phylum Cyanobacteriota; class Cyanophyceae; order Oscillatoriales; family Microcoleaceae; genus Okeania; species Okeania sp. SIO2C2. The sequence continues at coordinate 3,285 of NZ_JAAHGM010000038.1, read as the reverse complement.
AGATGTTACTGGCAATTTCATCACCCAAGGATAGGTTTCTCCCAGGTCATCAAAGTAGGTGACAAGATTAATATTTAATCCCACTTTTGCTAATTCAGCATAAGCGGTCTCTAACTGCTTTTTGAGATTAGGAGCATCGCCGAAAACTAAAGCAGGTTCGTGTAATTGTATTGCCGAAATTCCTAAATCTTTTAGTTGAGTTAATAGCTCGCTGTATAACGGCAAAAGTTGGCTGAGAACCTTGTCAAATTCTACAGATTCTAAACGACTTAAACGGAGAAAAGTAACAGGACTGATAATAATAGGAACTGCACTTTCGCCGATTATTTTTTGGGCGCGTTTTACAGTTTCTAAGAAATCAGAAAAATCTGCTTTTGGAGTAATATCTGGTGTGATTTCTGGCACTAAATAGTGATAGTTTGTATCAAACCATTTAGTCATGTCTAATGCTGGAATACCATCTTTTCCCCGTGCCATTGCAAAGTAGCGTTCTAAACTTGAGAATGGTTGAAAACGCTTGGGAATTATTCCGAAACGACAACTCCAATCTAATATTTGGTCGTAGAGAGTAGCGTCACCGACCCCGATACGTTCGATACCTGCTTTAGCTTGGGTTTGCCAACTTGTTTCTTCAATTTCTCGGACAGTTTTGAGCAATTCATCAGCACTAATTTTTTGCTGCCAAAATGATTCGAGTGCTTTTTTGACTTCGCGGTTTTTCCCGATGCGGGGATATCCCAAGGTTGATGTTGATATTGACATAGTTTTTATTGATTTCCAGTAAATTGGATTGATTTATCTGAGGTAAAGCGTCTGTCAAGACTCCCTCAGATTGGGGAAGTTAAAATTCAAAAGTCAAAAGTCAAAAGTCAAAAGTAAGATTTATAGACTCAAGACTGGGTTTTAGCAGTGTCACCCGTCAATTAAATTCACTCATTTTAGTTATCCATATTTAGTGATTTAATAACATTAATCCCACATTCCGCACTTCAATTTGTATCATTAAAAGTAGTATATAAATCCGTAGCTTGGTAAGTATTTATACTGTGCAAATCATCAGCTTGGTAAGTATTTATACTGTGCAAATCATCTCAATTACTTTTTTTGTTCATCAAATTCCCAGTAAAAAATTTACGCATAAATACTTGCTTGATTGATTACTCAATTGCGACAGCTATGATTTTCTTCTAAAATTCTGTCTCCTGTCTCCTGTCTCCTGTCTCCTACCCTCACCAATAAGACTTTTTCAGCAAACCCTAAATAACATTAATTACCCCGATCGCTTCCAAATCAAAACCACCAGAAGTAGCAGTTGGTGGGGCAGTTGGCCAAGGATCGAAAATGGGGTCTCCTGTAGCATCTAAAAAGCTACCATTACCAGGAATATCTACAATACGAACAAATCGAATAGCATTAATATCTACCGCACCGGATGTCACTAACGGGTCGTTAACTAAGTCATCTAAGTCAAAAGGAGTTCCCCAGGAACTGCCAAAAAATTCTCTCTCAAACTCAGAAGCATTATTAACGTGCTTACCAGCTAAATTATCAACTTGTGTGGGGTCAATGACATCAATACTACCTAGTGCTTGCTCTGTCAAAGAGTCGCTAGGAAAACGAGCAAAATTTACCCCATCACTGGAAACTTCAACGAATGCTAGTTCGGCAAAAATACCGCCAAGGTTATTAAAACCATTTTCAAATACTGCAAAATCTGCTCCTGCACCGTTACGAATACCAGAGTCAAAGGTTAAAGTAGTCTCTCCTGGTGGTACTCCTGCGTCTATTTGTTCTTGAGTTAGATCGCCAAGTGAAGCAATATCAATAAAATTATCTGTTCTAGCGGTAGGTCCTAATGTTAGTTCGGGAGTTTGGAATCTTTCATCGACTCCTGGTGCTGGCAAATAATTTTGAAATCCTGTTGCCCATGCTGCAAATCTTGGATTAACAATACTGTCTGGTCTGATTAACCCTTCACCCTCAGAACTAATAAAACCAGGGATGGCAGAATCTATTTTTCCTGGGTCTTGGGTGGAACTGGAATAAGGTCCGAGTTGTTGGACAAATATGCTAAATTGGTCTTCGGTAAGTTCGCTGCTGTTAACACCTGAGAGGACAGCTAAAAATTCTCCTGTGACTGCATCTTGGATAATGGTGCTGTCAGCTAGTTCATTACTACCTTGAAAAATATTGAGGTCTTCAAAAGTTATTCCTCCTAATAAACCAATAGCATCTTGTTCTAGATTAAAGTCAGTAATTAAGTCTGCTTGGTTAATATCTGGGTCTCCCGTTGATGGTTGATTTTGTCGCTGAAGAACAAAATTATCGAAACCCTCTCCCCCAGTCAAGGTGTCTGTACCTACATCGCCATAAATATTGTCGCTGCCAAGGTCTCCAGAGAGATTATCGTTCCCTTTACCACCCCGCAGCGTGTCGCTACCTGCATTTCCGTCGAGAATATCGTTGCCTTGGTTGCCACTAATTAAATCTCCATTTTCGAGACCATTGATTGTGTCATCTCCTGCTAAACCATATATTTCGTCTATCTCCAAACTACCTGTGAGGAGTTCACTATTTTCTGTTCCTATTATTGTTGTCATTTTATTTCTTTCTTTTTAAATTTATGCAAGACTTTCTATCACAACTTCTTTGCCAATACCAAAGTAGTTGCGATCGCTATTAATCCCACCGTTAACTATTGCTCTTATTACTTATTTTTATGTTTTTAACAGTAGATTCCGAAGCACTTTTTGCACTTTTTGTCAACTTTCTAGCTATTATTTTTTTCTTCTTATTGAATAGGGCAAAAGGGAAAATTGCATAGAGGAGATTCCCACCCCAAGCTATTTTAAGCGCCGTAATTATGGTGGGGTATTAAATCCACAAAAGAAAAGATAATTGCTAATTTACTTCTTTTTAATAGGACTTACGCATGAACGCTATTGGTAGTGGCGCGTCAAGCTTGAAATAGTGCTTTAGGAAAATTCTCCAAATCTTAGTCATAGCAAGAATTACACTAAAAAATTTAATACATCATTTTTAGCTTGACACGCACCCTACTGGACTGTTTCATCTAAAATGGTGCATTAGAATAGCCAGTCAAAAGTTACTCTTGCTAAGACAAGCGATATAGCTGCCGCACTTGCTCCGCCAACGCAAAAAACAGACAACCAAAAACAAGCGATCGTTAAAAACAGACAGCCAAAAATAGACGTTCTGGACGCTCCACAACTAAAATAGTGGAATAGAATAGCCAGCAATATGAGGACAATAATTATGGGAAGA
>NZ_JAAHGM010000037.1:0-73201 GCF_010692625.1 Okeania sp. SIO2C2 | reverse complement strand
CATCTGGGATGGCATCGCAATTTGGCTCGAAGTTGGTTAATCTGTTCCATGAGGGTTTGTTGAAGTTGTGGTAATTTCCATCAAATCCTCTCTCTCACCCTTTTGACAACTTTTGTCCTGTACTGAGAATTAGGACTTGCTGATTAATTCTCAAAGTATTGATAAATAAGGGATAATTCTTACTCCTACTTCCTGTAAATTCCCCTAACTCCTGACTCCTACCCTAACTAAAAGACTTTTGAGCGCAAACCCTAATTAATAATTACCTCTCCTTGAAAAGAACAAGATCGAGGCAAAAGGGAAAATTGTTCCTTTGATCCAATCCTCTTAATCTATAAGAAGAGGTAATTCTAAATTCTAAATTCTTGAACTGTCCATTGCTATACCTTTGTCAATTCAGGATAAGATACAAATATGGTAACTATAGATATCCAAGGGGTTCCACACGCCTACGAATTGACAAACCCCACCAAATCACCCCATGTACTTATTTTTATACATGGCTGGCTCTTAAGCCGCAACTACTGGCAACCTTTAATCCAAAGACTTTCACCAGATTACCAATGCTTATCTTACGACTTGCGCGGATTCGGTGATTCTCAAATCCACTCAACCCAAAAAAAATTAGTTTTCAACTATAGTCCCGCAGCTTATGTAGAAGACCTAACAATATTATTACAGAAACTCAATATATCTAGTGCCTGGCTCATTGGCCACTCTTTAGGAGGCACCATTGCCTTGTTAGGAGCGAATAGAATGCTCGATATCATCAAGGGAGTGGTCTGTATAAACTCTGGTGGTGGAATTTATATCAAAGAAGAATTTGAACGATTTAGGTTTGCCGGGGCACAAATTATCAAATTTCGTCCTAGTTGGCTATCTTATTTACCTCTAATAGACTTAATGTTTACAAGGACTCAAGTGGCCGCACCTATCCCTCGTAAATGGGGACGACAACGATTAACTGATTTTGTTGGAGCATCTTACGAAGCAGCTCTGGGGGCATTATTAGACTCCACTACAGAATCAGAAGTTCATCGCCTGCCACTGATAGTATCAAAATTGAAGCAACCTGTTTATTTTATTTCTGGAGCAAAAGACCAAATAATGGCTCCTAAATATGTACAACATTTAGCGAGTTTTCACTGGATGTTTCAAGGCCACGGCGCAAATGTCCTAGAAATTCCTGAATGTGGTCATCTAGCAATGTTAGAACAGCCTGATGCTGTGGCTGCCCATATCCTAAGTCTTTTGCAATAATTAGGGTTTGCTGAATAGAAGTCAGGAGTCAGGAGTCAGGAGTTAGGAGTTAGGAGAATTGTGAAGGAGATAGTGGGAAGAATTATCACTTGATTTTTCTGCCCTTGCCTACTCAAAATGCTAATTCTTTGAGCTTTTTGGATATATCTAATTTCTTATTTACCGAATAATTAATAATTAATAATTGTTAATTAAATAATTCAGCTTAAAAGCCAACCCTTTCAAGGGCAAAAAAAGAAATAATATTTCCTGATATTCAATTCCGTAACGGTTAAAATCCGAGGTAATTATCCATTATCCATTATCGAATCCTATCATTTTTTTTGCTTCCTCAATATGAAGTCCAACAACTACAACATCTCGCTTCATACCATCTAAATTAGCCACTTTTGGTAAATAACCCCAACGTTGAAAACCAAACTTATCAAATAACTTTAAACTAGGCTGGTTATGAGCAAATATAAAACCCAGTAAAGTATTAATTCCTAATTTAGGACTGTAAAAAATTGCCTCTGAAAGTAATTTTTTTCCTATTCCTTGACCTTTATATTCAGGAGCAACATATATACTCACTTCTGCTGTAGCTTTGTATGCAGCTGTGCCATAAAAAGACTGAAAACTCAGCCACCCAACAATTTTTTCATCTAATTCCATAACCAAAATTGGACGACTATCAGGTGTGTGTTCTTTATACCAAGGAATACGACTTTCAACTGATATACACTCTATATCTCCAGTAGCAATACGACTAGGAATTGAAGCGTTATAAATTTCCACAATTACATCTAAATCTTTTTCTTCAGCGTTTCTAATTTTCATTACCGATGTAGCAGTCTTTATTTTAAATTGTGCAGAAAATAGTGAAATTTCCTAATATCATGTTGAAAAAATAATAGACTTCTTGCAGAAGTCAGGGAATAGGAAGCAGTGAGATTAAATTGTTGATTTCATATCTTTAATTGATTTAATTAAAATTTTTGCAAGAGGTATAATGTATTTGAATAATTAAGTGTAATACCTGTTACAGCTTGCTTTCTCCTGTCTCCTGTCTCCTGTCTCCTGTCTCCTGTCTCCTGTCTCCTGTCTCCTGTCTCCTGTTCCCTAGCGCATAGCGCTATACAACTCCATCACATCTTTTATGGCCATTCGAGAACTAGCTCCTAAGTTCAGAGATGAAATGTGGCCTCTACTCAGATGGTCAGCCGCCGCACAACCAATCATAGCCGCATTATCTGTACAGAATTTGAGGGGAGGAAATAGTACCTGTAAATTATTCTTACTTGCTGCTGTGCTTAAGTTTTGTCGCAACCCACTATTTGCAGCGACACCTCCACCAATAGCAATTGTATTTAATCCATAATCTAGCGCACAGGCGATCGCTCTTTTTGTTAACCCTTTCGCTACAGTTTCTTGAAAACTAGCTGCAATGTCCCTAATTATTGAAGACTCAGGTAATAACTCATGGCCTTCTGTTTCCAATTTTTGAATTAATCGCAAGACAGCAGTTTTTAGTCCACTGAAACTACAATCATAAGGATGATAACCACCCTCGGGTAAAGAAATTTTCCCTTCAGGTAAAGAAAAAGCCGATCTATTACCCTCTGCTGCCAATTTATCAATTATAGGGCCTCCCGGATAGCCAAGTTTCAATAATCTAGCCACCTTATCAAAAGCTTCTCCTGCAGCATCATCCTTTGTTTGGCCTAATGTTTCATACACACCACAATCTTTGACATAAATTAAACTTGTATGGCCTCCAGAAACCAACAAACACAGAAAAGGTGGTCTTAATTCTGGTTGACTAAGATAAGTCGCGTAAATATGACCTTCTAAATGATGCACTCCCACAAATGGCTTTTCATGGACAATAGCCAGAGTTTTTGCTGCCGTTATTCCCACTAACAAAGCGCCAACTAAACCAGGGGCGCAAGTAGCTCCAATACCATCAATATCTGGCCAATCCAAATCTACCTCTGAAAAAGCCTGAGCGATCGCCTGATTAATTATTTCTAAATGTTGGCGTGAAGCTATTTCTGGCACCACACCTCCATAAAAGCTGTGAATATTAATTTGTGACTTTACGATATTACTTAAAACTTGACGATTCTTAACAATTGCCACAGATGTTTCATCACAACTTGTTTCTATAGCTAAAATTGTTGTCATTGACTGATAAATTTATAAAAATAGCTTGATTACTGTCAGCTTCAAATTTATCATTTCCATTAAGAAAATCCCTACTTCAGCTTAATTTAGCTACAGAAGTATGGGTAATTGTCAACACTTTGTAATAAAAGGAAACAATTTTATGAGACGATTCTTGGCTTTAGTTTTAGCCATAAGTCTTTGGGCAACTGGTGCATCAGCAGCATCAGCATACAACTTAGTGCCATGTTCAGAATCACCTGCTTTTCAGGCACGAGCTGAATATGCTCGGCCTACTACCGCAGATCCAGAATCTGGTAAGAAACGATTTGAACGTTATTCACAAGCACTTTGTGGAGAAGACGGACTACCTCATTTAATAGTAGATGGTAGTCTGAATCGCGCTGGAGATTTCCTCATTCCTAGCATTTTATTCTTGTATATTACAGGTTGGATTGGTTGGGCCGGTCGTTCCTATCTACAAGCAATCAAATCTGGTAAGAATCCAGAGGAAAAAGAGATTGTTATCGACGTTCCTTTAGCAATCCAAAAAATGTTAGGTGCAGCTCTATGGCCAGTGTTAGCATTTGGAGAATTTACCTCTGGTAAAATGTTTGCTGAAGAAAACGAAATTACTGTTTCCCCACGCTAAAATATCAACTAAGGAATTAGTGAACATCAAGTAATTGTAATTAGTATTTTTATACTAATTACTAACTACCAAGAGTTCCAAAACAATGTTTTTAACATTGTCTAAACAATGCCTGATTTGACAATCAGTTTTTAGGAGAAATATTCATGCAAGACCTACTTAAGTATCTATCAACAGCCCCAGTTTTGGCCGCAGCCTGGATGATTATCACAGCCGGAATTTTAATTGAGTTTAATCGTTTTTTCCCAGACTTACTTTTCCACCCAATGTAAAAGCAAAAAAGTTAACTCAGATTTGTCTGGATTAACCTAAAGTCTGAAACAAAATGTAGATTAAATTCTGAATCAATATTCAGAGGAAAAAAGTGGTTAATTCAGAAATCAAAATTCTAGACTAATAGTCCGTCAAGCAAAAAATGATGAGTATGTTGAGTATCAAAGCCTTATAAATAAGTGTTATTGAGAAATAGTAACTTATTAAATATAACTTGATAGACTACTATAGCTGAAAATCTGATTTCTGAAACCACTCTAAAATTTAGCTGTTGCCAACTCAGTTATCATCTTGTCTTGAATAAAAAAGGAACTTAAGCTGAAGGTTGAGAAATAAAGGTGATAAATGGGTAAACAACGTAAGCATTCAGCTATTAGCAGTCAGCGCTTCAGCAATTAGTAGTGATTGAAGAAGGTAGCTATGCTGTTTGCCTAGCATGACCTAGGAAAGGGAAAATTACTTATAAATTTAAACCCCAAAAAATTTTAAGCACTGTTTAGACGGTGGGGTATTAAACCCGCTACAAAAAAAATAATTACTTCTCAGGTTTGGAAAGGGAACTCATGGCAGTAACTTTATTATTCAAACTCAATTTTTCAATTGCTTTGACCTTCCCCAAAATTAGCTGATAGCTAATAGCTGACTGCTGAATGCTGACTAAACAACTACCTTTAGATCGGCGAATGAATTTGGTATAAATAATAAGGCAAACATCAAAAAGTTCCAACATAATAGCTGAAAAACAGACTTAATGAAATCCTATCTCGCAGCAGCAATATCAATGACAAGTGTGCCTGACTTGTCAAAAAATCTAGCACAGGCAGAAGAATTAATAGACTTAGCAGTCCGTCAAGGCGCAGAGTTAGTTACCTTGCCTGAAAATTTTCCCTTTTTAGGTGAAGAAAAAGAAAAAATTGACCAAGCAGAAGCGATCGCTACAGAAAGTGAAAAATTTCTCAAAACAACGGCTCAAAAATTCCAAATCACAATTCTAGGAGGTGGGTATCCAGTACCTACAAAAGATGGCAAAGTTTATAACGTTGCATCCCTAATAGATTCTAATGGCAAAGAAGTAGGTAGGTATGAAAAAGCACATTTATTTGACGTTAACTTGCCTGACGGTAATACCTACCGAGAATCAAACACTGTCAAAGCAGGTGTCAAGTTACCTTCAGTCTATTCATCAAAAGATTATGGAAATTTAGGCATATCAGTATGCTATGATGTAAGATTTCCTGAGCTATACAGACATCTCTCAAATGCCGGGGCTGAAGTCATATTCGTACCAGCGGCCTTCACTGCATATACAGGAAAAGACCACTGGCAAGTATTACTCCAAGCACGGGCCATAGAAAATAGCTGTTATATCATTGCTCCAGCTCAAACAGGCAACCACTATGGCAGAAGACAAACTCATGGCCATGCAATGATAGTTGACCCTTGGGGTTTGATTTTGGCAGATACTGAGGATAAACCAGGAGTAGCGATTGCAGAAATTAACCCATCCAGATTAGAACAAGTTCGTAGACAAATGCCATCCCTACAACATCGGGTATTTACTTGAAGTAGCACTCAGCACTCAGCACTTCAGGCATCAGCTTCTCAAGGCGTATAATGAGGGATTAAAACCCCCATAAAAGGCGCACCACTAATTTTTCAAATAAGCGTGGGGACTTAAACCCTTGAATTTTTAGCGCTCCAGCTAAATGCTGGCAAGTGGAGCATTCCGGAACAGAAAAGCTGATGGCTATTTAAAAAGGACTTCCTACGGAATGCGACTCAAACTCAAAAAGCAGTTCAGCAGTTCAGCGGTCAGCTTTGCCCGGAAAGCGGAATTCCGGAACGGAGCAACCCAAGCTTTTCAGTCCGGACTGCTCCGCAAACAGATACCATTACATATGCACTACCCTTTTTAGGATGAAGCGCTCGAGAGGGAGCTTTAGCTGAAGCGCTAGTTAATTCTACCTTGACAAACGTTGCATATAACCCACATTCTGCACTTCAATTTGTAACATGACAATTAGTATAAAATCTGTAGTTTTCTTAAGTATTTATACTATATAAATTATCTTCATTTACCTCTATCGGTAGTCAAATTCTCAGTTAAATATTAAGCATAAATACTTACTGAATCGTTTACTACTATTGACCACTATAATTTTCTTCTTAATGCATGACTTTTGACTTTTGACTGTCTTGAGTGCCTCTTACATTCTGGAGGCAATGTGTGCGGAACCATTTCCACAGTTTAGCGCCGTAGGAAACCTAGCCAATTAGCAGTCGATGCATGACTTATATTTTTATGCTACGTTTTGTCGTGCGGAATGTAGGATATAACGTCCCTACCTACTCTCCTACTCCCTCCCATACTCAGGATACTGGTTAAAAAGTTTTTGAGAAATGGTATAATTCCGGTCTAAAACTTTTTCAGGGACTTTCCAAAAATTTCCCATATTCTTTATTTCAAGTTAGATAGATATTTACGATACATTTTAGATAGTTAGATATTTTTTATATATACTCACCAAAAAATATTTTTATAACAAAAGATTAGCGATCCGTGCATAAAGTCCTGTTACATTAAGTCAAGATGATTTAGAAAAACTTAATGTTTAGTTCAATGGCAGGGTTCAATTTTTTGAATGAATTTTTCCTATTTCCTTTATCAGGCAAACTTCAACCGATACTAGCAACAGCGACAGAAACAGAAGTAGAACCAGCAATGGTAGTTGCAGGAGTCCTTTTGAGCCTAGTGGCAATTTATATAGCCAGCAAAGCAGGGGGCGAATTTTTTAACTGGCTAGGTTTTCCACCAGTATTAGGTGAACTGGTAGGAGGTGTAGTTATAGGTATTTCCGCCCTAAACCTGGTAATCTTTCCAGAAAGTGGGGCAGATAGTTCCACATCGGTAGTTATCAGTATTTTAGAAGCAACAGCAGGTTTAGCCCCTGACGCTGCGGAAGCTACATTTCAAGTCCAAAGTGAAGTCCTCGAAGTTCTATCCGAACTGGGGGTGATCATTTTGTTATTTGAAATTGGCCTAGAATCCAACATTAGAGACTTAATGCAAGTGGGTATTCAGTCCCTAATTGTCGCAATTGTGGGAGTAACATTACCATTTGTCGCTGGTACAGCAGGAATGATGATGATATTCCATGTCTCAGCAGTACCAGCAATTTTTGCAGGAGCAGCTCTTACAGCAACCAGTATTGGCATTACTTCCAGGGTACTAGCAGAAATTAACCGCCTTAATACTCAAGAAGGTCAAATTATTTTGGGTGCTGCTGTTATAGATGATGTTTTAGGTATTATTATCCTGGCAGTAGTAGCAAGTTTAGCAAAAACTGGCGAAGTCGATGTAGTCAATGCGATCTATCTCATCATCAGTGCCAGTGTATTTTTGGTAGGTGCAATATTGTTAGGTCGCTTCTTTAATGACACCTTTGTTTTCTTTGGTGAAAAATTTAAAACTCGTGGACGAGCAGTTATTCCAGCTTTGACGATCGCATTATTTATGTCCTACATTGGTACAGCGATCCATTTGGAAGCGATATTGGGAGCTTTTGCCGCAGGATTGGTTTTAGATAACTTGGATCAAACAGAGGTAGGTAGAGAATTAGAAGAACTAATTCGTCCTATTTCTGATGTCGTCGTTCCCATTTTCTTCGTCACAGTGGGGACAAAAACCAATCTTGGAGTTCTCAACCCAGCTATTCCTACTAACCGTGAAGGTTTAGTTATTGCGATCTTCTTAATAGTTGTTGCTATTGTGGGTAAAGTTGCCTGTGGTTTTAGTGTCTTTGGTTTAGAGAACATTAACCGTTTAGCTGTTGGTGTTGGTATGGTGCCACGGGGTGAAGTTGGTTTGGTTTTTGCCTCAGTTGGTTCTGCTAGTGGCGCTTTATCCCCTGCTTTGGATGTAGCAATTATTCTCATGGTTATAATTACAACATTTTTAGCGCCTCCCTTGTTGCGAGTCGTTTTCGGAGAAGGAGAAGCAGAAGAAGTAACTGAAACTTCTAAGTAGTTATTTGCAATAGGTAGTTATTTGCAAAAGGTAGAAGGTTAATTTTTAGATGGCTTTTCTATAACTCATAACCTTTATAGAACCCATTTGAGCTCTACTTAAAAAGAGATAGGGACCTACCCCTAACCCCTCCCAGGAGGGGAATGTGGGGAGATGGGGAGATGGAAGCAAATTTCAACCTGCTTGGTGCACTACCTGCTGCGCTATCGGGCGGTGAGTGCAGTACGCCCTTCGGGTTCCCGTCTGTGGGCGGAACCTGCCTCCCCCCCCATAGGCGCCCCGCCGAATTGAAGCAACTGCCCTACGCAAAGCGTCTCTGTTAGCGTAGCTCCTCCTCCGGAGGAAAGAGATACCCGAAGGGCCTGGGGTCTCATCGCTTTTGGCCTTATTCTCGTTCCTGAATCTTCTGACTTCACCACCGACTGAGTTCTGAGGACGGCAGCCAAAAGCACATACCCCGTGCAAAGATACGATCGGGGGTTCTATATAAGAAATCCAAAACTTTCCCAAAATCTACATTTTTCATGCCTCCCAAGTATAAATTAGGGAGGTATTTTTTTTATAGTATCAAGTCTTATTCATTAGAGTTGTCGCTAAATAAGGGAAAAAAATTACTCTAACCTAGACAGAGCAATAATTCCCAGCATTTTTGCTGTCAAATAGCTACAATCCTTACAGAACAAGGTTTTTGGGATTTTTTTAAGTTATAAAGCGACAAGTCTATTAGACTTAATCAAAACTCTTGTCAATTCTCCAGAGAATCTTTCAAAATTCCTCCGACTCCCTTCTATTCAGTTTCGCTAATCAAGTCCAAAACTAATTTAGCTAATTCATCAGTTGCCCCAAGAGGTTCACTCAGGCAGAATTTAATAGCAGGGTATATTTGAGTAAATTGATTAACTGTATCAGCGATCGCATCAGTAATACCCCCATTAAACAGAAAATAAGGCAAAATTCCAATTCTTTGATATCCTTGTCTGATTAATATTTCAACTCTTGATTTCAGGTTGGGACAAACAGACCAATAAGCAGTACAAACCAAAACTTGACAACTACTTGCAAGAGACTGGGCTATTTTTTCCACAGGTTCATTGCCACCAGGACGACGACTACCATGAGAAATAAGTACCCAAACATCAGCAGTCACGGAAGTTACTTTAGCTGTCAGTAAACGTGCCATTTCTGGATGAGAACCAATATAGGGGCATAGAGTGATTTTACTTTGGCTATAAGTTTCTGAGTTAAATTCAGATTTTTGCTTACTTTTTTCCTTTGCTTTAACCTTGTGCCTGAATACCTCTACTTCTGCTGGAATATCCTCTGTGACATGAACTCCAGGTAATAAAAATAAAGGTATAATTTTAACTTGATTAATGTAGAGCGATCGCCTTTTTTCCCAAAAATCTTCAATTTGTTCGTGCAGAGATTTAAGTCCCAGTTCTAAAACTCCTGTACCAATCAAAGGAAATTTGAGAATATCATTACTTGTCAAATTTCCAGTTAAATTTATTTGCCTAGATAAAAGTCCAGCTAGTATGTGTAATTCTAGGAGCGATCGTGGGTCACGACTACCATGAGATACTAAAAAATAGGTTGATAGCAATTTTAACTTTGACCTAATTATTATATAGATATATAAATATTAAGTAACACTTTTGAACAATTTTCATCCTGATTTAATTAAAATTGTATGTATATTCCTACACATTAACTCTATTCACTTTCTCTGGATATTCGGTAAAAGTCCAATCAATCTCTAATGAGTGAATTTTGTTTTGTCCAGTATATCTGTAAATTGTTTAATTGATAATTAGAATACTTACTTTGTGCCCAGTTAATATTGGTAACTGTATATAAAGATTAAATATTTTTGAGAATAATCTGCTATGATTATTATAGATATCAATATACTTAAGTAGAAAACATACAAGGAGAAAAAAATGGCCAAAGAAGATGTGAAAAGTGTTACCGTACTACAAAGTGATGATGACTTTGGTGGCTCTCCAGCAACCCTCTATGGAAAGTCCCCCAAAAGTACGAAAAAGAAAAAGAAAAAACAGGCACGTGCTTTGAAGCCTTTAGAAAAAATGGTATTTTCAATGGCTAAAAGCTATGACAAATCTAGTAAAGAGTATCGCGATCGTCACGAAAAATCTAACAAAAAGAAGAAAAACGGTTGGATTAAAGATTTCCCCAAAAACTATAGCAAGGCTATGTCTAAGATGGGTGGAATGGGTGTAATGGGTGTTAAGTTGTTTGAATAATTAACGTATTAATGCCTGCCTATTAGACATCTCCAAAATCGGTATTTTTGGAGATGTCTAAAGATAAATATCTACTAATATATATTGTTGAGTAGAAAATATTCAGAGGAGAAATAAAGTGGCTAAAGAAGACGTAAAAAGCGTTACTGTGTTGCAAAGTGATGATGACTTTGGTGGGGATCCAGCAACCCTCTATGGTAAATCAGCTAAAAGGAAAAAAAAGAAAAAGAAAAAGCAGGCACGTGCTTTGAAGCCTTTAGAAAAAGCTGTATTCAGAACGGCAAAAATGTATGATAAGGCTACCAAAGAGTATCGTGATCGTCACGAAAAATCTAACAGGAAGAAGAAAAACGGTTGGATTAAAGATTTCCCCAAAAACTACAGTAAGGCAATGTCCAAGATGGGCGGGTTAGGCTATGGCTATATGGGTATTAAGTTGTTTGAATAATTCAAATATTAATACTGATTAGCAGAAAGTCCAACTAACATAGAAAGTTTTACTTACAACTTTCATATCAGCCAAGAATTTAAGTGCAATGTACTTTTTACATCACGATGAGTGAGACTTTTGAAAAAAGAGTCGGACTCAAGCAAAATCTGGAGCATCTCGCTGCTCCATAGATGGATCAGGAAGCTTAGATGATTAATATAGCCTTGCTATTAGTTAAGTTATGAGGAGTAGTTAAAAGCTAAGAATTAATTGGCATCATACTCCTCATGTTTATATTGGTGAATGGCAGGTTTGAGAGGGCTTGTAACTGTTGGCTAAAATCTGGTATTATCTATAAAAATCTGGGATTATCTGTTTATGCTACTTGGATTCAAAACTGAGTTAGACCCCACAAACCAGCAAAAAACATTGCTGGCTAAACACGCTTGTGTAGCCCGTCATGCCTATAATTGGGGACTATGGTTAACTAGGAAAATTCTCGATCACAATTTAAATAATCCTGAGAGTAAACTGAAATTTCCTACCGCAATCGACCTGCATAAACTTTTGGTGGCAATGGTTAAACCGAATAACTATTGGTATTATGAAGTCTCTAAAACAGCGCCTCAATATGCTTTGAGGTATTTATCAAATGCTGGGAAACGTTGCTTTACCAAAGTGTCTGATCAACCTAAATTCAAGAAAAAAGGTAGAGACGATAGTTTCACTCTAGATGGCTCAATCTCAGTAGGTTTTAATCAAATTAAATTACCCCGAATTGGATGGGTGAAAACTTTTGAAATATTACCAGATAATATTAATCCCAAGTCTGTAACCATTAGTAAAAAAGCTAATCGTTGGTTTGTCAGCTTTAAAGTAGAAAGAGAATCTCAAAACACTGAAAAATCAGTAGATGTAGTTGGTGTAGACTTAGGAGTTAAAACTTTGGCAACATTGTCAACAGGAGAAGTATTCGATGGTGGTAAACCTTACAAAAAATTAGAATCCAAACTATCACGATTGCAATACCTAAACAGACATAAAACCAACAAGTTTTCGTCTAATTGGAAAAAAGCACAGCTAAAAATAGCTAAATTACACAACAAAATAGCTGACATCAGGAAAGATAAGTTGCATAAACTGACTACCTATTTGGCTAAAAACCACAGCAAGATAGTAATAGAAGACTTAAATGTATCAGGAATGATGTCAAATCACAAGCTAGCTAAGGCCGTTGGGTCTATGGGTTTTTATGAGTTTCGTAGGCAGTTGGAGTACAAGTGTGAGTTATACGGTTCTGAGCTAGTTGTTATGGATAGATGGTTTCCTAGTTCTAAGACTTGCAGTAGGTGTGGAGCTGTTAAAGAGTCTCTGTTGTTATCAGAGCGCGTTTTCAATTGCGAACACTGCAATTTGAGCTGTGATCGAGACTTAAATGCAGCGTTAAATTTAGCTATGGCGGTCATTTTGCTCCGCAACGCTAACGCGAACGACCGTGACAGCTTGCGGACTGGATAACGCCGACGTTGCCAGGTAGAAGCAGGAATAGAACAGATTATTTATAGAAAATCATAGATTTATATAGATAATCATAGGTTTCTAAGAACGGACTTTGTCAAACTAACTAAGTCAATATACAACCAATAACAAATGCAAGAAAAAAATAATTGCAGGCTTTTGGTAAAGTTTCCCTTAGCAACATAATTAGTAAAAATTAAGGAGGTCAAAAAAATGGTAATGTCATCTGATACTAGTGAAAAAAGCGTGAAGCAACAACCAAACACGGTTATTTTAGAGTTTGGAGGAGCTAAGAGTGACGATATCGATGATTTACGCAGAGGTGAGGGTAAGGTATTCAAAAGAATAGGCCAAACAATTGAGAAACTACAAGAATCAGGCGAAGTTTCAGATAACATACAACCCATAATTGTTATCCTCAAGAAAAAGAAAAGTAATAAAGGACTTTTAGACTAAGAATATTTTCTGGCTTTAGTTATAGTGAGTGTAAGTGTTGTAACTTCCTTTAAAAGTTTCATAACTTAAGTTATGACTGATACAATAATCTTTCGCTCGACTTCGAGCATTATGCTCGAAGTTATATATGTTAGCTGAAATAGCAGTCTTATCTCCTAGTTATGATAAATTTCGAGAAGGGCATGAAACCCAAAAATGATCGAATTTTCCCTAGCAACATAAGTTAAATTAAGTAGTAAAAATTTAAGGAGAACAAAAAAAATGACACAACAGGCCAACACCATTATTTTAGAAATGAGTGGTGCAGATAAAGACGATATCTATGATTTTCGGAGGGGCGAAGGTAAGATATTCAGAAGAATACGCTCGGTTATAGAACAATTAAAAGAAGAAGGTGCAGTAGATGAAAATGCACAGCCTATAATTGCCCTAGTCCAGAAAAAGAAAGAGCGTAAGGGACTCTTAGACTAGAGAAATGAATACCTACGCAATGTACTAATTTTGCTTTCAAGTTGATAGCAACGTATCTTAGAAATAGAGTTGCGCTTTAAGTCCAATAACAATTAAATCAAGCCCTGCTTGTATAGTGAGGGCTTGATATTTTTGTACTTATTAACTAAGAGTAAATAATTTTTTTATGTATTTGATTCAAGGTGTATCAAAATCCCGTATACTTCAAGAGAAATTATAAGTTCAAGTTGATAACGTGAAGATACTATTAGTCTGCACAGAAAAGTTACCAGTGCCTAATGTCCGAGGTGGAGCTATCCAGACATACATAGACGGTATTCTACCTTACCTAAAACGAGAGCATGAAATCACAGTATTCTCCATAGCAGACCCTGATTTACCAGATCGAGAAATTAGAGACAGTATTCGTTACGATCGTACTGCAGCAGACACTTCAGAAGAATACTATCAAGTAGTAAGCAAATTTGTAGAAAGGAAAAATTTTGATTGGATAGTAATTTACAACCGTCCCAAGTATGTGTCCTTGGTTGCCAAAGCAGCTCCCAATAGTCGCTTTCTTCTTAGTATGCACAATGAAATGTTCCATGCTAAAAAAATTGAACCACAAGAGGCAATTCAATGCTTAGAGCGGGTAGAAAAAGTAGTCACAGTCAGTAAATTTATTGCTGATGGTATTGCCAAATTATTTCCAGAATATAAACACAAACTGCAACCTGTATATGCTGGAGTAGACCTCAAATGCTTTCAGCCAAGGTGGGCAGAAGGAGTAAAAGAGAAACGAGAAGCAATGCTGGCGACTCATGGGTTGGAGGGTAAAAAAGTAGTCCTCTGCGTGGGAAGGTTGACAGATAAAAAAGGACCTCATCTGTTAATATCTGCGATCGCCAAAGTAATCAAAAAACATCCATCTGCTGTATTATTGCTAGTAGGGAGTAAATGGTACGGCAATAACAATGAAAATGATTATGTCCGTGAAATTAAAGCAGAAGCAGAAAAGTTAGGGCAAGCAGTTCAGCTGACTGGTTTTATCCCACCATCAGAAGTAGCAGATTACTTTTTGTTAGGGGATATATTCGTGTGTGCATCTCAATGGGAAGAGCCTCTAGCTAGGGTGCATTATGAAGCTATGGCAACAGGACTATGCACTATTACTACTGCTAGGGGGGGAAATCCTGAAGTAATTGTTCCCGGAAAAAATGGTATTGTCATCTCAGACTACGACAATCCTGATGCCTTTGCTACTGAGATCGACTACTTATTGTCAAAACCAAAGAAGAGTGAAAAAATGGGAAGAACAGCACGTGATCTAGCAGAATTATATTACAGTTGGTCAAGAGTAGCTTGGGATATTTTGAGTATTATTAATGACTCAACATCAATTTCGGTAGAAACGCTACAAGACATAAAAGAAACCAAGGAAGCAGGATAAATCTAAATTTGTCAGAATTTTGTGAAAGGAAAAAAAGAATATAAAGTCTAAATATTTCTTAGCTTAGTCTGATGTTCATAAGTATTGGTAAACATAAAACTAAAAGCAATAGCTGCACATTAATAGATGAAAAATGAGCAATAATTTTCGGCGTTGCTGAATAAATGTATGATTTCACAGGAGTCAAGAGTCAGGATTCAGGAGGACTAAGCCAGGAGTCAGTAGGTAGAAGAGAGTTTTTCGGTGATTAAATAGGAAGAAATAGGTATAATTTGCACTATTGTTTTGGCTAAAAATTTACCACTAGTTGAATTTCATACCTCAAATCAGCAACGCCGAATTTTCTAAATTAATTGACCTTCTCCAGTATTGCTCCCTAAATCAATCCGATCAAAAAGCTTACACTTTCCTTAAGAATAGTGAAAAAGAAATAGAAAGTATCAGTTACAGAGAATTATAGCGCTGCGCGCAGGCAACAGGCAATAGGGGGAATAAAAAGCTGTTTGCGCAAGCATTCCGTAGGAATCATATAAGATTTTAGCTATTGGACACCTCCTGCAATTTGTAAATATGCCAGCGCACATTGCTATAGATAAAAAAGCACAGGCGATCGCTGTAGAGCTTCAAAAGCAGCAGATGGGTAGCAAAGAAAGGGCGTAGTATCTGGTGATGGTGCCTATGATATAGCTGCCGCACTTGCTCCACCAACAGCGCAATTGCTACCAGGAGGCCAAAAACAGAGGTGCAAAACCAATCATACCACCTCGTAAAGATGCCGTGCCACAGCACAGCATGGCAAGAGCAAAGCTTCACCCCATCCCAGGGATGAAAACCTCAGACAGATTCATTTTGTAAGGTGGGGTGAAAGAAATGGAAGCGCAAGAGTGGTTACTATCGACGTTCCCTATCTGTTTGCGCAGCATTCCGTAGGAAAACTATACTGAAACAAAAATGGTTATTCTTAAGTTGGATAGCAGTTTTTATTACCACCAGCTTTATATAAGCAGCGATTTTGCCGCGATTAAATACCGACTTTGTGGGATTTATAAATCATAAAACAAGATGCTTGTCAATCCCATAAAATCAACCCATTTTGAAAAAAAAGTACACCTTTCCTCTTAGACTTTAGACAGTAATGGATATGTCCCTTTTATTTCTATCGCAAGATAAATGTTCCTTTGGGGAGGGGCATAAATCCGTGAAAGTAACTTCCTGCCAGGCGTTCGCGCCTCGGTAAAGTAAAAAAAAGAGCGATCGCTTCTATCCTGGGGCGATCGCTCTTACTTATAGCGGTTTTCACAAAGGTAGACTACAGAAAAATATAAGTATGTTTGAAGTTTGATAAGTTACAAACTTGATAGCTGTATTCTATGTTAATGAAAACCGCTATAATAAGCGAAACAGGCGAACACTCCCCCAATCGAATCGGTTTCTCGGCATCACCAGCAAAAGCAAAGGCGATTGCTCCCCAATGCGATCGCCAGTTTGTATATCTTTTTTTCATAATCGCTGATACGGCGGTTATGATTCATCGCTTGTGACAAAAGAAAAGGTGGGTCTAAGATTGCGATTAGTAACCGTAACCTTGGGGTTTTAATGCAGAAACATAGCCTTAATTTACTTCTACTGAAAAGTAAGCAAATAACTCCGTACAAGTTGATGTACGTCTAAACCAATACACTCAGAATTGCTTTCACATAAGTTAGAACATTCTTGTGGGCCATAAACTGTAGTAGTATCAAGCTCTCGACCTCGGATAAATACATCAGGCGACAAGGGTCTCATGTCTGCAAGAGCTGGCGTTACATTATATTGGGTGTTTTTCAAAAAGGACTTCCAGGCCATTTTTACCTGTCCCTCAGATGAAGACCTTTTTCTCTAATATTTTCTTAATTTTTCCTTCTCAGCAGCTTTAGCAATCTAACAACTACAGACAATAGATGAGGGATTGCCGAGTTATATTGCTTCAAAGTAAAGCTTATTTATTGATGATAAATGTTATTCATAACGATGAATGTTTGGTAATGAAAAGAAGTCCCGAACCTTTGAGGAAGACAGCTAATATTTTAGATAAATTAGGTTTTTTGCAATCTGGTTTACTCAAGAGTAAAAATATTCAAGATATTGTACAACAGCCAAAATCAGATTTGGTTTATGGTTATTTTAATACAGCCAATCCAATTGATAATTAGACTTATATTGCTAATGGTTGGGCAATATTACCAGAAAAAGGCGAAGTTGCTGATGGAGTAATTTTAACTTATGAAAACTTTCTGGGTGACGCAATAATATTTAAGTTAATTAATCAAAGGATGCCGATACCTAGTGTCAGAGAATATTTTAATAATTAAACTTATTTATATTCTGGTTGGCAAAAATATTTTTCGGTTCAGGAAATTTCCCAAAGAACAGTTAAACTTCAAGCCTGGGATTTTGATACGGACACTGACAAAGCTTTTTTATTGAACAAATACTCAAATAATATTTTCGAGCAATTAACAAAGCAAAAGTCGTTATCGATCAAGACAGAATTCAGGAGGTAAGAGTCCATAGTCAGATAAGGATGCAAATAATCAGTTATACCAATGGGAAAAAAGTTTGGTAAATATTCGGAGAAGGGAATTGTAATAAGCAGAATTATCAGGCTTTCCTACTTCTGATTTCTGCCATTCCGCAAGCAGATAAGAGTCTTTGATCGAAATGGTATGATCCATAATATGTTAAGATAATGTTCTAAAAATAACTGTATTTTTGAGCAGATAACTTTTATGACTCAAAGCCTTTCCCGAATCATGAAATTTTTTAGATTAGTATTAGTTGCCTTCCTAATGGCAATACTTGTGAATATGGGTATCTCAGTGGCGCATCGCCCACATGATGTTGTCACACATGTTGAAGTATCACCAAATTATCAACAAGATCAAACAGTATTAATTGTTGTGAGAAATAACCTGTATCGTTCATCTGATGGAGGCGCTTCATGGCAGCGTATTACTAAGGGTTTAGATTATTCTAGTTTGTTTATCACAGATCTGGAATTGAGTCAGCAAAATGATGGTTTGGCATTTCTGGGAACACTTGGAGATGGAATCTACCGATCATCAGACAAAGGACTTACCTGGCAAAATACCAGTGAAGGTTTAGATGAACTTGCTATAGACCATATAATCGTTTCACCAACTTCATCAAAGATTGTTCTAGCAAGTATCTCTGATCGACTCTACTTAACTCAAAATTCTGGGGAGAGTTGGCAACAGGTCTTCCAAAGTAAAAGTCCTATTGAAGCTCTGGGTTTTTCTAATGATGGCAAATTAGTCATTGCTGCCAATACAAACGAACTCTTAGTCTCTCGCGACAGCGGAGCAACTTGGCAAGCTAGCGATCGCGCTGCATCTGGCCTACCACTAGATAGTCCAATTGTTGCTATTGAGTCTATGCCAGGTGGAGCAGTAGGTTCAATGTCGCTGGCGACTGAAACCCAGGGTATTTTTCAAACTACTGACCAAGGCAAAACTTGGACAAAACAGGCAATTCCGATCGCCAATGAGCTTATTAAAGATATCAAAATTATTCCAGGGTCGCAAAATGCACCACAACTGTTTGTTTCCACGGCAAATACTGGGTTATTTTACTGGGATGGCCAAGAATGGCAGCCAAGAACTCAGGGACTCATAATTGATTCTCAAGCTAAGGGTATGAAGCAACCTAGCTTTACTGAGCTAGAGTTCTCTCCAGATGGCAGCGTGAGTTTCCTAGCAGGTTTTGATGGTCTCTTCAAGTCTGAAGATCAGGGGCAAAAATGGCAAGACTTAGAAACCATACTCAGGAGTACGGTGGTTGCAATGGCAGTTTCTAATAATTCAACTTTGGCGACTGTGGACTACGTTGGTAACATTAATATCAGTAGCGATAGCGGTCAAACTTGGAAGATCGCTCAAAGAGGTCTCCAAGAACCTTGGTTTACTAGAAAGTGGGAATCACTACCACCCAACTACGATCCTCGTCGCTACTTTGATGTTGCTTTTTCTCCAAACTACGATCGAGATCAAACATTATGGGCATCATTCCTCTGGACAAAGGTAGCAAGAAGTCAGGATGGGGGTATCTCCTGGTCAATTGCTTCTATGCCTAAAGAAGAACGTGGACTCACAATAGGTGTTTCTCCAGACTTCTCAAACGATAGGACTGTTTACATCCTAGCTCAGAAGGGTAATGTCTATCGCTCTCAAAATGCAGGTAAAGACTTCTCAAAAGTTGGTCAGGTTCCATCTCTTCAAGGCAACAATGGTCCGTCTATTGCCATATCCCCTAATTTTGCTAGCGATAATACTCTCTATGTAACTGGAGAAAAGGGAATCTACAAGAGTACGGACGGTGGGAAAAACTGGGAAGCAATAAGTGAAAATACAGATTTAGAGAAAGCAATAAAAATGCAGATAGTTATTTCTCCAGACTTTGCACGGGATCAAACTTTATTTGTTAGTACCAGGAGTCGAGGTCTTTTTGAATCACGGGATGGAGGAAAAACTTGGAACCAGCGGCTAACTATACCTGGATTAGGTACTGACTCGCCTGAGTTGGAAGCTATTGCTATTTCACCAAACTATGAAAACGATCAAACACTTGTGTTGGGTGTGCTAGGTCTTGGGTTATACAAAAGTGAAGATGGAGGGCAATCATTCAAACAAATTGCAGATGGTTCATTACCCGTATCAAGAATAGGCAATGTGCCTTCATCAGGAAAGCCAATTGTTTTTTCACCAAACTATGTTAATGATAGGACTATCTACAGCTTTGGTTCAGCCAGTTTGGAAATATTCAAGTTAACAACAGATAATGGAAAGACCAAGGAAACTTTAGCTATTCAAAATTCTGAGTCAATGGCAGAACCAAATTTTCTCAGCAATATTCGGTTAGCTTTATATATCTATCAAAGTTTATTGAAAAAAGCTTTAGTCGTGTTAGTCGCGGTGGTAGGAGGGATAATTATTTACCTAAGGTTAATCAGAAAACATCTTCAAAAGAAACTTTAGCTACTCAAAATTCTGGTTGTTGCATTATTAAGGGATGATTTTGATATGTGGCCAAAAATTTGGCGTTGCTTAAATGTAATGATAATTAGACATTTACTCCATATGCGTGGAGTAGCGAGTAGGCAGCTTTGCTGTAGGGAACCCACCCCTCGCCCCTCCCCCTCCCTAGAGGGGAAAGAATTGATAATTTCTTTGGGATATAGATATTGATTTTTGATTCTTGGAGATGTCTATGAACGGAAGGTAAAATTGAAAAACTGATGTTTTGCGCCCAAAGTTAATCTCAAAATCATTACCACTCAGCAACGCCAAAAATTTAGCCTGATCGATCAAAAGTTTTAGCTTCTGCTAATTTAATTATCATCCCATTGAATACTTTACTTACGAGGAAGGAAGGCAGCTATGCTGAGGGCAGCTATGCTGTTTGTGCAGCATTCCGTAGGAAAGGGAATATTGGTTCAAAGGGAGAAGGTTTTTTGTTTGCTGGTGAATAACTCACATTAACGCGGAGCGCGGAACGGAGTTCTATCGCGCTCTTATCAGGACATGATATAAACCAGTTACAAAGAGAAATGCTATATCTTTCCATCTAGCTCAAGTTCATCAGTATCAGCAAACTGAACTCTTTATGCAGATTAGTGGGAAAGTTTTGATCGTTTTTATACTGGTATTGCCTATCTTTTTATCCTTCGCTAACTTAGATCAAAAGCCTGACAATGCTGATGAAGTTCAAAGCTTTGATCGAATGGCAGGTTAGACTCGCACTCAAATTAAAGAAGTTGATAAAAAGCAGAAAAAAGAGTAAACTTATATGTCAGGTAGCCATAGATGAGTTGAGCAAGTGGACTACTGAAAGCAGACAAACTAGGCTAGTGAGACAACATAAACAAAGGGAAAAAAGATTAATGACTAAACTAATTATACAAATCCCCTGTTATAACGAAGAAGCTACTTTAGGAATGACTCTAACTGAATTACCTCGAGAACTTCCTGGTATAGATAAGGTAGAATGGTTGATTATTAATGATGGTAGTATTGACAAGACCTTAGAAGTAGCTAAAGCCTCAGGAGTCGATCATATTGTTAATTTTGAATATAATCAAGGATTAGCAAAAGGTTTTATGGCGGGAATAGAAGCCTGTTTGCAACATGGAGCTGATATTATTGTTAATACCGATGCTGATAATCAATATTGTGCAGCAGATATACCTAAACTAATAGAACCAATTTTAGATGGAAGAGCAGAAATAGTAATTGGTGCTAGACCAATTCAACAGATTAAACATTTTTCACCAATCAAGAAATTTTTACAAAAAATAGGTAGTTTAGTGGTCCGTATTGCTAGTGAAACAAATATTGCTGATGCTCCTAGCGGTTTCCGTGCTATGAGTCGTAATGCAGCACTACAATTAAATGTTTTTAATGAATATACTTACACACTAGAAACTATTATCCAAGCTGGGCAAAAAGGAATGACAATTATTTCTGTCCCCATTAGAACTAATGGTTATTTACGACCATCCAGATTAGTTAAAAGCATTCCAGCTTATATCCAAAGATCGATTTTTACGATCGTTCGGATTTTTATGACTTATAAACCTCTAAAGTTTTTCTCAATTTTAGGGACTATTCCCTTGAGTTTTGGTTTCATTTTATGTGTACGTTGGTTCATTCTATACTTGAGTGGCACTACGAGGTCTCATGTCCCTAGTTTAGTCTTAGCTGCAATTTTAATTTTAACGGGATTTCAGCTATTTATTTTTGGTCTAGTTGCTGATTTGATGTCAGTTAATCGTAAGCTTTTAGAAGATATTCAGTTAAAGTTACGTCGTAATTTTTTGGCTAACTCATTAGAAAATAACCCTAAAAATTCTAATTTTGATTAGCTTTTTTTGGTAAAAATTTGCTGGACTTTTTCAAAAATATTTATTATTGAAATATTAAAAATGATAATTCTTCCTATCTTATCTTTCGTTTTAATTTTTGCTCAATTATTAACTCAAAAAAATGATTGGCGTGATAGTTTCTTTAAAGCAATTGTTTTATGGGGAATAATTTTAACAATAATAACTGAATTACTAAGTTTATTTGGTTTATTTCAGTATTTTTGGGTAATAGCAGCTTGGCTATTAATAAATTGTTTATATATATTTTTACTAACAAAATATTCGTTAAAAAAACATATAAACAATCTTAAAATATGGGGCAAAAGCTTACTGGGATTATCACCAATGTTAATACTTTTGCTCACCTGTATAACAATTATTGTGTTCTTAATTGGTATAAATGCAATAATCGCTGCACCCAATCACTCCGATTCAATGGAGTATCATTTACCTCGTATATATTATTGGATTCAAAATCATACTGTCGCTCATTATCCTACCTATAATTTATTTCATCTCTATCAAAATCCTTGGTCAGAATATGCCATGGCTCACTTTCAAATTCTCAACAAAAGCGATCGCTTTGTGAATACGATCCAATGGGGTAGCATGGTAATGAGTGTCTTGGGTGTTTCTATTCTTGCTAAACAGTTAGGTGGTAATATTCGCGATCAAATTCTGGCTAGTGTTTTTGCTGTAACTATTCCTATGGGAATTCTACAAGCTTCTGGTACTAATAACGATCTTGTAGTTACTTTTTGGTTAATTTGTTTTGTTTATTTTACATTTACAACCTTAGAAAACGGTATATCTAAAAGTAATATTTTGTTTTTAGGGTTTAGTTTAGGTTTAGCTATTTTAACAAAAGGTACGGCTTATATTTATGCTTTCCCATTTTGTATTTGGTTATTGTTGTGGGGAATTAAGAATTTAAAGTGGCAAGCTATTAAACCTATAGTTATTATTTTATTAATAGTATTAGCCATTAATTTAGGACATTATTTAAGAAATTATGCTCTTTTTGACTCGGTATTAGGGTTGGCGGCGACGGGAGAAAGAAATAAAGAATTCGGTGTATTGATTTCTATTTCAGGAATATTAAAAAATTTATCATTGCATGCTGATATTGTCAGGAATCTACAATTAGAAAAAATTATTTCTCCTACTACGGGTTTAACTAATAAAGTATTAGAAATTATTCACGGAGTATTAGGAATAGACTTATCCGATCCAGCTTTAACTAGCCCTAAAGCCAGGAAATTTTATGTTCCTGGCTTATCTACTAATGAAGATGTTGCAGGTAATCCTTTGCATTTATTATTAATAATAGGGTCATTTGTTGTATTAACTATTAATCAAAAAATATGGACAAATAAACTTTTAATTAAATATGGGATAGTTCTAGTTTTAGGTTTTGTTTTATTCGCAAGTCTTTTAACATGGTCTCCTTATCGTTGTCGATTACATTTACCTCTATTTATATTGTTTTCTCCTTTTGTAGCTATTGTATTTTCTAAATCTTTGCCGAAACAAATAAGCTATTTCTTAGCAATACTTGTTTTATTTCTTTCTTACAAATGGGTTCTATTTAATTCAGTCAGACCATTAATTGGGGAGAACAATATTTTTCAAAATTCAAGAGTAGAACAGTATTTTAAAACTCAACCAACATATCAACAATTTTATTTAGATGAAGTTGTGAGAGTAGAATCAAATCAATGCAAAAATATAGGGTTGACTTTTAAAAGTTCTTCTTTTGAGTATCCTTTATTAGTTCTATTAAATGAAAATTACGCTAAAGAAATTAAACATATAAATGTGGAGAATGAATCTCAAGTATTAATCAAGAAAGATTCTAACTCTAATTTTCAAAACTTAAATAATGATTGTATTATCAATATAGATAGAAATAAATTAAAAAATTAAGAGAATTAATAATGAAAATGAGCGACAAAAAGTTATGATTTTATTCATAATTTTAAGGTAATGGATGGATGAAAGATTATGCTCATTTTCTAAAAATATTCGGTGTAGTTGTTATTTCTCAATTAACAGTGGTATTTACTATCAATCTATTAGTAGATCCTGATAAAATTTATCGGATTATCAACATTGAGTATTTTAACCAAGAAAAATCTTTGATTGAAAAACAAGGGATGCGTAAAGTTAAGAGTCTTGATATTGAACAAGGTAACTATGAAATTCTCTTATTAGGAACATCAAGGGTACAGAATGGATTAAATCCTCGTTCTCAAGTTTTTGGTTCTAAGAAAACATACAATGCGGGATTACCTTTAGCAGGAATCTATGAACTTCATCAAATTATAGATTTTGCTCGAACTAGAAAAAACTCCAGTCTGAAAACAGTGATCTTAGGGTTAGATTTTTTCTCTTTTAATAAAAAAAACTATTGGTGGTGACTTTAAGGAATCAAGATTCGCTATTGAAGAAGGAGACAGGAGACAGGAGACAGGAGACAGGAGGAAAATTACATGGGGATTCTCACCCCAAGTAATTTTGAACACCGTGTAGACGGTGGGGTATTAAACCCACAAAGAAAATGATAAAAATGTTTTTATTACTAGTATTCCTGACTTACTTTCTCTGGAAACTTTACAATCATCTATTGATACTCTAAAATTTAATTATAGAGGAAATAAAGCTAATTATTACAGTGAAGTAACTTAAAAAAATTAACATAATCTACATTTGTTAATTATGTCTAAATATCATCGTTTTTTTTTGTATTAGACTTCTCCGGAAACTAAGTTTTAGCCTAGTAAATTTAAATATTTGAGATTAATTTTCCGAGAAGTCTATTTTACTCTTAACAACATGACAAGGACTATTTCACTTAGATATTTTCACCATATGAATTTGACTACAGCAGTAATTTTATTAATTGGAGCTACCCTAAGAATTTATCAGTTCATTTTCAACCGTCCACTTTGGCTAGATGAAGCAATGTTGGCGGTAAATGTAATTGATCGTTCCTATATTGACTTACTTGAGCCTTTAGATGCTCGTCAAAATGCGCCCATATTATTTTTGTTTCTGGTTCGTACTTCTATCAATTTATTCGGACCAAATGAATATGCTTTGAGACTTCCTACTTTAGTATTTGGATTAATTTCTCTTTGGCTTTTTTATTTAGTCTCTAAAAAATATAATAGTCCTAGGACTGTTCCATATGCTTTACTTTTATTTGCAATTTCTAATTCATTAGTTTATTATTCCTCAGAATTTAAACAATATTCTATTGATGTTTCAGTAACTCTATTTATATACATTCTTGCTCTAAAATTATACGAAAAAAAGATAAGTTACCCCTGGGCATTTCTTTATGGTTTTTTGGGGGCTTTATCATTATGGTTCTCTTTTCCGGCTATATTTGTTCTAGCATCTGTTGGTTTTTCATTGATTCTTTGCAGCTTACTCGAAAGAAAAAAGATTGATTT
The DNA here is from genome assembly GCF_010692625.1 of Okeania sp. SIO2C2. Taxonomy (NCBI): domain Bacteria; kingdom Bacillati; phylum Cyanobacteriota; class Cyanophyceae; order Oscillatoriales; family Microcoleaceae; genus Okeania; species Okeania sp. SIO2C2. Next base: position 47,899 of record NZ_JAAHGM010000037.1, on the reverse strand, counting down.
CATCAAGTACGGTATTATTGCTTTTTTAATCTTAATAAGTTTTCTATTGATATTTCATTTGGTTATTAATAACTCCGTCGGAAGTGATGGTCAGTTAGCAGCATGGGCGAGGAAAGGATATTTCGCTCCTAATCCATTGACCTCCTCGCCAAAAGATACTATTAGTTGGTATTTAGATGCATTCAAAAATATATTTATTAATCCTGGAAGTTTGGGGATATATGGTCTATCTTGGGTTCTTTTTATCTGTGGTTGCACACAAAAAATAGTACAACAAAAAAGGTTTCAGCTTTTTGTATTAGTTCTGCCAATTGTAATAGCACTGATAGCTTCTATTCTTCAAAAATACACGTTTACAACTTGGTCGAGCTTGGATTATATTTCAAGAGGAAGATCGCTTCTATTTATTGTACCATCCTTGCTTTTATTGGTTGCTGAAGGTCTAGATTATCTCAAGAAAAGGGTTCACAAATTTGTATATATAGGTATAGTTTTTGTCCTTTTTCTTAATCCAGTCTTAATCGGATTGAACAATCTCAAGAACCCGATAGTAGGAGAAAATATTAGGCCAGTTATTGAATATATTTTTGATAAGTCTAAATCCAATGACAAAGTCTATTTATTCTATAGAACAAAGCATCAATTTGATTATTATCAGCGTCGATTTCAGAATTCAAAAAATTTAGAAACTATTAGGGGAGTTGCAGGTAAAAATAGTTTTGTCCAAAACATCGAAAATTTACGCGGTAATTCAAGGGTGTGGTTTTTGTTTTCCTACAGCTGGGAAAGAAGCTTAAAAGTCAAAGAATTTACTTTAGATTATATTCAAAGCTTGGAGTGTTCACTGGAATTAGATCGTTTGGAAAAGAAAGGTGCATCAACTTATCTTTATGACTTGAATAGATGCTAGAAAGTCTCTGATACCTCAGGTTCATAAAAACACCTTTCATTAAAACAACCCAGTCAGTATGGTAAGCAGATGAATTTAGGCTTTATGTCAATGCTTGTATAGCTCTATAATAAGGTTTGGTGAAAAAGTCTTTTTAAGGAGAAGGAGTAGGAGAGTAGGTAGGGACTTTGCATGCAATGTCCCTAAAGGGGAATTGCCAGAAAACGATCTCTCAATTCTGGGATAGGACAATTCATAACGGTTTGTAGCGACTTTGAAGAAGGAGACAGGAGACAGGAGACAGGAGACAGGAGACAGGAGACAGGAGGAAAATTACATGGGGATAGTCAACGAAGGGCCGCTCCGCGTTTACGCTCCCCCAAGTAATTTTGAACACCCCCGTTGACGGTGGGGTATTAAACCCACAAAGAAAATGATAATAAACAGGACTTACGCAACGGCACTAATTACAGTGACAATATCCAGAAAAATGCTGAGATTATACAATAGTTGTACTGCGTAAGTCCTGATCAATCAAGATTTGTTAATAACAATATTTTTCTTAAGACTATTCCTGATACTATTCCTGACTTACTGCCTCTCCAAACTTTACAATCATATATTGATACTATAAAATTCAATTACACTTGTAAATAACCCATTTTTCATCTTCTATCAGTTTTTCTAATGGTAGATTTGAATGCCAATTAGTTTTAGTTAAGATATATTCAGCACCAAAATCTTTCGCAATTCTGATGATTTCTTCATTACTTAAATTCTGATATTTTAAATCTAAATTACGGGAAATAATTCTTTTTTTCCACTCTAAATCCACTAGAATATTATAAAGTTCAGACCATTGTTTTATTCCTTTATCAGTGTAGGGAAAACTTTTGAAACTAAAAACTACAGACCTTTGAGAATAAAGGCGAAATTTATGTTGAGAAGGAGGAATCAAAATTAAGGAATCTTTGGTAGTAAGATTTCTAAAATTCAATGCAAGACGATTGCTTGGGAGCTGAGAATAATTAATTTGGGGTAATCTTTTATGTAAGAGTTGGAAAAAACCTAAATAAAAATAGATCAGAGAAAATATCGCTGAAGTATAAATAGTTGCATTAATCCTTACATTAAGTTTTTTTAGTAGTAATTGCTTTTCTTGTAATAAAAAAGGAATTGATAAAATTCCTAAAGAAAGTAATTGTAGACAGATAATTTCTAATATTGTTGAAATTGATGTTAAAGGAGCATTGAAAATAATCCAACTTAATAAGCAAATAATTGCTAGAGAGGTAAATAATCTGGTTCTTGTTAACTTTAATAAATCAAAAGTTTCCAAAATTACAATTATTAAAACTACTGAAAAAAACAGCATTCCGTTATTCTTGGTAGTCGGAATAGTCGGAATAAAAAGAAGCAGTAAACAAATTGCTAGATTCCCTTTTTGATAGTATTGAGTAACTGCAACACTGATAACGATAAGTGTGACAATTTTTGCAAAAGGAGTTGTTCTAGCTAATTGCAATTTTGCAAATAAAGATAAGGGATAAACTTCAACAAAAACATAATTAACAGCAAGTGCCAACAAAGTTAAATATATAATGATACAAAGATTTTTTCGATCATCAGAACTTAATAAATCTGAGGTTTTAATTAATAAAAAAGTACCAATAATATAAAAAATAAAACTATTCCATTCTTGAATCAGAAACCGAGAAGGAATTATATGGTGAGGATGGCGAATATAACCATACCAATAAATAAATTCTGAGTCACTCAGAATCCCACTATTAGTTGCTCCTGTTAACTTCATGGGAACATAAACTAAACAAGCAAAGCCGACAAATATTACCAAAGAAATTATTAAAGTTTTCAGAGAATGATTTTTATGTGCATATCTCAATAATATAGGAATAAACAAACACCCTGGTAAAAAACCAACTAAAAATTGTAAAAGACAGGCCAATCCAAAAAATAAGTACCCTCTAAACCAGTTATTACAAAAGCAATAATAAATTCCCCAAATTGCCAATCCCATTGCGAAAATACTAGGAGTTGGTTCAGTTCTAAAAATGCTTGTATATCCAACTGTTGCTTCTAAGTTATGTGTATTTAAAACCAAAAAAGCCAGTAGTGCTCCTGATAAAATAGAATGACCAAACTTTTTCCCTATAAGATACAAGCCTGTTACAAGGGAGGAAAAAGCCATTATATAGTAAAGTAAGTAGGTCAAGGATAAACCTAAACCTAAGCTAGCTGTTAAAGATATTAATTTTTGATGGTAGTATCTTGGTGTAAAGTTTAAGAATTCTTGAACATAAAAATCTTTACTATAAATTTCAGGATCGATGAAAACTTGAACATATGGAACGTCAAGTGCTACATTTTGGGAAGAGTTAAAAGAATAACCATAAAGAATCAGTGAACCAGTAATTACAAATATATAGATAGCAACTTGTCTTGGTAAATTAGTTTTTGTGAATATCATTGATATATATGTGTCTAAATCTAATACAATTTTACTAAATGCCTGTCATACATAAAGCCTCTATTTGTGATATTTTTAAAGTAAAATGGTATAAAATAATGGATATTGTATGATAATATCATCTTAAATCTTGTATAAAACTCTGATGCTGATTCTCTAGTGCTAGTATTACTAATTGAGGTGAACAAAAATCTTTTGAATAGACAAAGCATCGATGTCCTATATTAAGCATTATCGCGCTGTTTAAGCCTCTAATCAGCTTTGTTTATGGTGAGCGTTATCGCTGGTGAACCGTAAATCTTACATCCAGATGATGCAGGGAGAAGCTCAAGAAGCAGAAAAATTAGGACGTATGAGAGTCATAGTATAGGATAATGGCCTAATACACAAATGTCAGGAAGTTCAAAAGTTATGGTTAAAGTAGAAATATTAGGGTTTATACATCTTTAATTTCTGCCTAAATATTGTTCTGAGATCAACCCAATTGAATTGGAGTGGCAATATCTCAAAAAAGAGAACTGTCGCGACAAATGTTTGACAACTAGTTAGACCTTGCTTATGGAATTTATGGATGGAGTGACTGCGAGGCTAGAAATAGGACAATACAGTAGAGAACCGATTAAATTAAACTCTAGTTCGAGAGTTAAATTTTTCGTCACATACTTATAAATTTCCCTGCCAACCTACTTAAAATTAGATTGATATATTATTAATGAATAGAAATATATTTGCTCAAGAGGCGATCGCCCAAATACCTAAAATATTGACTTTAATGGATCGAAATGTTCATAGCTATAATTATGGCTGTTTTGATCGAAATTTTTGGCAGTATAAAATTATAGATTTTCCCAGTGGAATGAGCCAAGAATTTGTTTTTCCTCTAGCTTTAGCTTATAAAACCAACATTCCTGAAAATCATTTTTATGGTCAAGAAATTATTAGAGATTGGGTAGAAGCGGGAATTTTATTTGCCGCCAAAAGTGCTCATAAAGATGGCTCTTGTGATGATTATTTTCCATTTGAAAGAGCAGGAGGAGCAGCAGCATTTTCTTTATTAGCTTGTATTGAGAGTTATAAGTTAATGGAATTAGATAATCCAAATGCTTTAAGATTTTTTGAAAAAAGAGCTGATTGGTTAGCACATCATCAAGAAAGTGGCAGACTGACAAATCATCAAGCATTAATTGTTTTATGCTTAGAGTTACTTTCTGATTTATTAAAAACTGATAAATGGAATCAAAGTAAACAAGAGCGTTTAGAACAAGTTTTATCATGGCAAAACCATGAAGGTTGGTTTCAAGAGTATGAAGGATGCGACCCAGGCTATCATACTTTAACTATCTCTTGTTTAGCATGGATTTATGAACTTAATCCTAATATCGATCTAAAAGGTGCTTTAGCGAAAGCTGTAGCTCTTGCTAGTCATTTTGTTCATCCAGATGGCTCTTATGGTGGAGAATACACCAGTCGTAATACTTATAATTTCTTTCCCTATGGCTTTGAATTAGTGGGCAAATGGATGCCAGAAGCATTGAATATTAACGATCGCTTTTTAAAGGGTTTAGAAAAAGGATTAAATCCTTGTTATGCGGACGATCATATAGTAGGACATCATACTTGGAATTACCTTTTAGCTTGGCGTGATTTTGTTGAAGTTCGACCTGATTTATCCCCTCGCCCTCAGGGAAGATTTCATTTAAAAGAAGGAGGTATTTTAATAGATAGGAGGGAAAATACTGAACTTTATCTTGCTCTTAATAAAGGCGGAGTTTTCAAACTATTTCGTGACAATAAATTAATTCTTTCTGATACTCAATTTTCTCTGTTAATCAAGGAAGGAAATAAAGTAAAAAATGCAGTAGCTCATTTAGTTAGCTCTCGTTACAAAATTGAACTAGGGGAAAATGAAATTATTATTCAAGGTTCTTTAGGTTGGGCAAAACAAAAACAAATGACTAGCTTTAATTTAATTGTTTTAAGAATAGTTATGTTTACACTAGGACGTTTTTTCCCAAATTTAATCCGTAAAACTCTGCAAAAAATACTGATTACTGGTAAGAAAAATGCTCCTTTTGGATTCTATCGTTCTTTACAGTGGGATAATGGCAATTGGGTTGTTTACGATCAATTAACTGCAGAATCATGGGATTCCGTTATTGCAGGGGGAATAGGTTGCGATCAAACTTCTATATATGTAGTTATGAGTCGAACTTTTCAAGAAGGACAACTACAACGTTGGCTCGATCTTACTCCACAAATAAAACAACTTGAACCAAAGCAAAATTTAACATTAGAAAGAAAATTATAAGTAACTAAATAGCCATAATTAATCATCTAATAAATCCCATGAAAAAATATATTTCGATTGCCGTAAGCGTTGCTATTCTACTAATTATTTACTCTAAAATTGACCTACAAAATTTAGCCAAAGTTTTTGCTAATTGTGATGGTTTAATCATGTTTTTATCCTTAGCCATGGTAATTCCTATTACTTTATTTACCTCATGGCGATTACAACAATTAATGCCTAAAGGAAGCAGTTTAGATTTTCTGGAAGCAAATCGTTTGATTTTAGGTGCTAGTGTTTTGAATATGGTTTTACCATCAAAAATGGGTGATATTGCTAAGGCTTATTTTATGAAAGATAGAGGACATTTAAGTGGTACTCTATCTCTCTCTTTAGTAGTCTTTGAAAAAGCCTGTGATATGTTATCACTACTTTTATGGTGTGTATTTGGCTTGATAGTTTATCCTGACAAGAATTCTCTTTTCTGGTTGATGACTATAGGAGTAGGAGTAGGTTTAATATTAGGTTTAATTCTCTTAGGTTCTAGAAAATTTGCTATTGTTTTTTTTGACATTGGGATTAAGATTTTACCTAAAAAAATAGGGAAAAAATTAGAGAGTTTAAAAGAATCATGGTTAGAAATGCACGATTATTTCTGGGAGGATAAAAGACAATTAATTAAAGTTTCTACTACTTCTATTTTTATTTGGTTTTTACATTTATTTCAAATCTGGTTATTTATTTTAGCTCTTAAAGCAGATGTTCCTTTCTTGACTAATTTAGCCTTATCTCCTCTAGCAATTTTAGCTGGTTTATTACCACTTACTTTTGCTGGAGTGGGTACTCGTGATGCTGCTTTGATTTTATTTTATCAACCTTATTTTGGAGAAGCTACAGGAGCAGCTTTAGGTTTATTATGCACTTCTCGTTATTTTCTTCCTGCGATTATTGGTTTACCCTTTTTAGGAGAAATGATGGCAACAGTTAAACAAATGAACAAAAATCAACAGTTTTGATATTTAAGATTGAGTCAACAATAAATGCGGTTAAAGTTTTTGAAATCATGGGGTGACAAGCAGCTCAAAACTATTGTTGGATAAGGGTTTAAAGAATATAAGCAGCGGTAAAAAATTGACAGGTTTTGTGAGAATGACAATCATTCTTGTTGGTGGTGTGGATGCAGCTTTTCCTATTAATTAATTAGGGTTTGCTGAAAAAGTCTTATGGGTGAGGGTAGGAGGACCGAGTCAGGAGAAATGGGAATTATAGAGGAGGTAGGAGGAAGAATAGTCCCTTGATTTTTCTGCGCAACTATGCGCCTAAAATGCTAATTTTTTGAACCTAAGCGACCTAAAAGCTGGGACTTTTTTTAACTAAAAAATGCTAAAACCTTTATATGTCAATACTTTTAGATTTAATCAGCAAACCCTAATTAAATCAAAAGTTGCCCGAATATTTGAAAAAGGCAGATAAAATTTATTATCGCTTGGGAGGTGATCACCACTTTAACGAAATTGTTGGGCGTAATTCTGGTTTTTACGCTCTTGACATTCCTCTGTTCCCTTACCACCAAAAATTATTGTCCTAACCAAAAGACGTAGTGCTATCCTTTTGAAGAAGGTTGTCAGTGGTAGTCGAAAAAAGTTTACCCTAATCCCTACAACTGCCAAAAAATCGGAGCGTAGACACAATAACTTTTATTTAACCCCCAATTTTCAACAAAGAACCCAAAACTTGAGGAATATTTTCTAACTCCATTGCTGCTATTGCTGCTGTCGGTTCATAACCACAATGAACCATACAATCAGCACATTTAGAATTCCCACTTTTATAACCGTAATTATCCCAATTAGTTTCTTCTAAAAGTCCTTTAAAAGTAGCATAATATCCTTCATTCATTAAATAACAAGGTTTCTGCCAACCAAGCACACTATAACTAGGACTACCCCAGGGAGTACAATCATAATCTTTATCTTTTTCTCCCATCAAAAAATCTAAAAATAGAGGATTATGATTAAAATTCCAATTCTTTTTACCAGTTTTAAAAGGAGCAAGAATTTCTCTAAATAATAACTGTGTTTGTTGGCGTTTGAGAAAATGTTCCTGGTCTGGTGCCCACTCATAACTATAACCAGGAGAAATCATCATTCCATCAATATTTAAACTTTCCAAAAAATCAAAAAATTCCTGCATTTGTTTCGGGTCTGTTCCCTCAAATACAGTAGTATTGGTAGTAACTCGAAATCCTTTTGCTTTAGCAGCGCGAATTGCTTTAACTGCTATTTCAAACACTCCTTGTCGGTCAACACATTTATCATGAGTTGCTTGTAAACCATCAAGATGAATACTAAAAGTTAGATAAGGAGAAGGTTTAAATTTATCTATATTCTTTTCAAGTAACAAACCATTAGTGCATAAATAAACAAATTTTTGGCGATCGACTAACCCCTGCACAATTTCAGCAATTTGTGGATGCAATAAAGGTTCGCCTCCAGGAATAGAAACCACTGGAGCGCCACATTCTTCTACAGCAGTAAAACATTCTTGAGGTGTGAGGTTTTGCTTGAGTATTTCCTTCGGATGCTGAATTTTTCCACAACCAGGACAGGCTAAATTACATCTGAATAGAGGTTCCAGCATTAAAACTAGGGGAAAACGTTTACGCCCTTTGAGACGTTGAGTCAGGAGATATTTTCCTACTTCTAGAGCTTGTTGGAGTTGAATTGCCATGAATAACATCTTAATGTAAGTAATCTATTTATTTTTACACAATAGACATCTCCAGAAAAGAAGGAGTAGGGAGTAGGGATTAGAGAGTAGGGATTAGGGGGAAAGAATTGATAATTTATGTGCCATAATTAATTTGATTTTTTATTATTGGAGATGTCTAATAGTTATTACTTATATCATTAAGAGAAGAAAGGCAGAGGGCAAAGGGCAGAAGTCAGAAGGCAGAAGGGAAAGAAAGGTTCAAAGGGAGAAAGTTTTTTGATCGCTGATTATCCGGACATGATATAAATACTGGCAATAGTCAATATAATTAAAACTCATGTTTTCTGGGGACTAAAGAATAATTTTATTCTCTAATAATTTAGAGATTTTGTGTAGTTGGTCATTACACTTTCTGATAATTTAGGTTAAGACAAGTCGTGGAATATTGTCACTGGCATGGAAGTCCTATTTATCTGGGAACGCAGAAAATTATATCTCAGCTCTCTAGTGTAGGCACAAAATACTAAGCTACATATAGCGTCTTTGAGTAAGTCCTGTTCATATTCAATTTCAATAGAACCTCTATTTTTCGCGATCGCGAAAAACAGGGTTTGCGGAGCAGTCCGGAACGGAAAGCAATCTCAAATCCTAGTTTTTCGGGTAGTCCTGCATAGTAATGGTGAGGATATATATTTTTTAATTTCTCCCACTCTCCCCATCCCCTCATCTCCCCAAACTACCGTTTTTCCTGCCTCATGCGTAAGTCCTGAAAATCCCAAAAACCCATCCATTCAAACAAGTCTAGCTAATAAAATCCTGATTATAACCTCCAATTCCTCAGTAACACGGTAAAGATTAATTCCTTCACAGATAGATTTTGCTTGACGATCTAAAACACCAAACTGCCAAATATTACCAGTAGTTACAGCCCCTAAAATTTCAGTTTGTGGAGAGTCGATCCATCGGTCGAGGGCAATCATTTCCGTCGCTAATTGAGTAAAACCTCGATTAATATCCGCTTGTTTAGCTTCAATAACAATCAAATTCGTTGTCGAACGTAACAAGTAATCTAATTTTCCTTGCAATCTGTTATCAACTTGAATGGAATATTCTATTCTTAACTTAGCGTGAGAATAATAAATTAAATCTGAGATCATGGGCGCAATGAGCATTTCCCTACGGGTAGCCTCATTCTCTAAATCTACATAAGGTAATATCTCCTCAATACGCTCTTTTAAATCAGTGATTCGGTCTAATTCATCAGGATATTGTGGTAAAGTGAGAAATTTTCGCTCAAATGAATAACCAAATTCAGCAACCAAATCATCTACCGTAAATCCCAACTCAAAATAATTGCTGAAAGTATAAGAACGATTAGGATCAAGTAATGGCTGACGAGTCATTGTTTTTCTCCATTAAATAATATCCAATCCGTTTAATTCGGTATAAAAAAAATTTTCATCTTCACCCATTAACAAATCTTTCTAAATTCTCTTCCCTTCTGAGTCCTGACTCCTGAGTCCTGAGTCCTGACTCCTAATTAACTATCTAATTATACCAATGCTACCGGATTTGATATAATCTAGGACTTACGCAGTAAAACGTATTTCCGTCATTGCAACCCACAGGGTTTGCGGAGCATTCCGGGACGGAAAGCAATCTCAAACGCTACTTTTTCGTGCTTCGTGCGTAAGTCCTGATGATATTATCGTTACTATTTCCAGCCCACACGATCCATTAATTTAATCGCTTCAGCATTCAACTTGCCATAAGTAGCAACATTCATAGAATCGCTCTTGAAGTTGCCATAGGTTGTCAACACGCTAGGAACACCTACACCTTCAACTACAGGATATTCATTGTTACCCTCAGAGAATATTTTTTGAGCTTCTGGGCTGGCCAAATGTTCGAGAAACTTAATTGCACCCTCTTTATTAGGGGCAGTTTTAACTACGCCACCACCACTAATATTAATGTGAGTACCCCGCCCATTTTGGTTAGGGAAAAACATTCCTATTTTCTGAACAACTGCTTTGTCTTCTGCTTTGTCAGATTTTGCTAAACGGCCTACATAGTAACTATTAGCAATACCAATATTACCGATACCTGCAGCAACACCTTTTATTTGAGCAGTATCATTTCCTTCTGGAGGTCTGGCAAAGTTGCTAACAAAGTCTTTTGCCCAATTTTCTGTGTCTGATATTCCATGAATTTCAATTAAAGATGCTATTAAGGACTGATTATAAATGTTATTGGAGGAACGAATCAGAATTTTGCCTTTCCATTTATCTGTGGCTAAGTCTTCATAAGTTGATAGCTCAGATGGTTTAACTTTGTCTTTATTATAAACTATTACCCGTGCCCGCTTAGAGAAACCAAACCATAGGTTTTCCGGACTGCGGAGATTGGCTGGAATTTTACTGTTGAGAGTAGATGAAGAAATGGGTTGCAAGATTCCTGCTTCTTCAGCTCGTCCCAGACGACCTGCATCTACTGTAATAAAAACATCTGCAGGACTGTTAGCACCTTCGCTTTTGATACGTTCGATTAACTCATCTCCTTTGCCTTCTATTAGATTAACTTTGAGGCCAGTTTTTTTGGTGAAACTGTCGTAGAGAGCTTGGTCAGTGTCGTAATGGCGAGAAGAATAGAGATTTATCGCGCCACTTTGGGCTAATCCTTGATTACTTTTACCAAGTTCGGCGATCGCCACACTTGCCATTGCTGTGCCTGTTGCTAAAAATATACGTCTAGTAATTTTCATTTTCAATTTTCTCCTCGTTTTTGATCGATAAATTAGGTATCGCTAATCACTTAATTTTCGCTGATTAATTTTAATGATATTGCAATTTATTCTTGATAATTTTTATCCTTTATCAGGATTAATTTATAGAAAATTAGACTCTACCTTTGAAAACTTGCGATCATTTGACCTGATTTTATCTATAATAAGTAGTGACTTTGACAGTGACTTTGACAATGTATAAATTGTTTCCAGACACTATTTAAGTTTTACTCACAAATTTGTTTTATCTCATAATTAAATATATTTGTCAAGTAGTTATTAATTTATTTTTCTATACTGAGAAATTTTATAGAAAGCAGCCTGGCTTTATGACAAGTGTCTGATTTTAATAGACATTCTTGAAAACTTAGGGCTTGCTGAAGAAGTTGACACCCTGTTGGTTTCAGCCAGCCGAATTCAGTAATAATACTTAAAGATCGGCTAAAGCAGCGCAAAACCCTTGTATTATACCAAATTCACGCAAAGGCAGTTACATCTTAATTTGTGATTTATTCCTAAAAGAAAAAATTATAAATTCCATAAATTCTCAAATTTCCACCTTTTTTCCTCTTTAATATTTAATATTTATGTTTTTCTTTCCCTGTTCCCTGTTCCCTGTTCCCAGTTAAGTGTTCCCTGTGTCGTCACGCTTTGCAATATTTTATGAAATTGGTATTAGTTAGTGGGTTCGCACAGCGTTGCGTCAGTATCTCAGAAAATGGAGGTAAATTGACATTTATAGATACCACCTGTTTCTCTGCCAATATCAGCATTTTCTATTAACGTTTAGGAATAATATCAAGTCCGGATAATTAGTGATGAAAAAACCTATTTTCTTACAGAGGGCAAATATCCCTGTTATCCCTACTCCCTACTCCCTTATTTATAAGTATTCAACCAGACATAATATTATTATTGGGACTTACACAAAATAAAGTAAAAAAATAGGCTCAAATATAGATGGGCAGAGGCTTTAACGTCAAAAAAGCATAAATCCTGAATAAGCACGGGTTCTAGTCATTTTTAAGGCATCGACGTAATTCCCTTGTCTAGACTGACTTTACACAATCTTCACAAAACTGTTAGGTAATATAAAGTTTCTACAAAGATATCTAGTTCTTAACTTAGACTTAACCCAAGATTGGATGACATTTGTTTAGATTAATTAAGTAACTTACAAATTACTAAGAAGTTGGGCATCAGCTCGCCGATAATATCTTAATTTTGTGTGTAATATGACTCACATATGAGAATAAATCACAAAGAATTATCAAACCAATACTAATTAGTCAAATACATTAACGGATCGTCAAATTAATTAGGAAATAAAAATGGCTGCAACTACACTATCATCAGGAGATATAGCCATTATTGGCTTTAACTTTGATAACCCAGATGAATTTGCCTTTACACCATTAGTAGATATTGGTGCAGGTACAGAAATTAATTTTACCGATAACGGTTGGCAAGCTGCTGGTAGTTTCAGAGCTAATGAAGGCACTTTTACTTGGACAGCACCCACAGATATTACTGCCGGAACAATAATTAATCCTACTGTCAGTAGTATTGCATTCTCAGTCGATGGCGACCAAATTATTGCTTATCAAGGAGATAGTAGCAACCCTACCTTTATTTATGGCCTCAACAGTCAAGGCAACCCCGGAGTATGGCAGTCTGACTCTACGAGTCCCAATACATCTGCCCTACCCACAGGTTTAGTCAATGGTGAAACAGCAGTAGCTTTAGACGAAATTGACAATGCCGTTTATACAGGTATCACTTCTGGTACCCAAGCAGAATTACTAGCAGCGCTCGGCGATAATTCTAATTGGTCTGGAAGCAATAGCACCAGACAGACAATGCCAACAAACCCTTTCAGTGTAAGTGGGGGTAGTGACTCTAATTTAGTCATAAATGAAGTGTACGCTAGCCATACTGGAACAGACGACACTGAATTTATCGAAATATTTGGTACACCAGGTACATCATTGGATGGCTTAAGTTTAATTGTTGTGGAGGGAGACAATGGAAATTCTGGTACAATTGACCGTCAGATTAATTTCGACTCTACTAATGTTATTGGCGACAATGGTTTTTTTTTAATTGGAAACCCCATAGGTTTAGCAAATAACTATGCAGTTGCTCCAAATCTTGATATCAGCAGCAACTTCCTAGAAAATAGTAGTTTTACAGTAGCTCTAGTTGAAACCACTAGCGTTTCTGGTACTTCTGTTACAGGTAGCGAAGTTGTTATCGATACTGTTGCTCTTACAGATGGTGGCGCAGAGGATACCTTCTTCTTTGATGCTCCTGTTATCGGTCCAGATGGTTCATTTTTCCCTGCTGGTGCCCGTCGAGTCACCGATGGAGTCGATACAGATACAGTTAGTGACTTTGCAATTAGTGACTTCTTCCTAGGTGCAGAAAATACTCCTACTGCTGGAACCTTTGACAATGGTGGTGGTGGAGGCGGAGGAACAGGACCTTCAGCCTTTATCCACGAAATTCAAGGTAGTGGTGCATCCAGTATCCTAGATGGTCAAACAGTAACTATTGAAGCGGTTGTTGTGGGAGACTACCAGGATGGTGCTAGCGGAACAAATGGAGATTTGAACGGTTTCTTTATTCAAGAAGAAGATGCTGATGCTGATACCGACCCTTTAACTTCTGAGGGTATATTCATTTTTGATGGTGACTCTCCCGCTGTAGACGTGAATATTGGAGACGTTGTTGAGGTTACAGGAACAGTAGATGAATTCTTTGGTTTGACTCAACTAACTGATGTCTCTGTTTCCATTCAAGGTACAGATACTTTACCAACTCCTGCTACTGTAAACTTCCCTGTGACTACAGTTGACGATCTAGAAGCTTTTGAGGGAATGGGAATAACAATTCCCGATACCCTATTTGTCACTGAATATTTCAACTTAGACCGCTTCGGTGAAATCGTCCTATCCTCTGATGGAGCTAGTAATGAACCTGGAACTGACGGTCGTCTGGAACAATTTACTGATTTCAATGCTCCAGATGCAGCAGGTTTTGCAGCTTATCAAGAAGCGATCGCTACCCGACGCATTGTTCTTGATGATGGTCAAACTGTTCAGAACCCTAGTACAATTATTCATGGCCGTGGTGGCAACCCTCTCAGTTCTACCAATACTCTGCGGGGTGGCGATACTGTTGATAATCTCTCTGGTGTTCTCAGTTTTGGTTTTGGGGACTACCGAATTCAACCTGTTAACCCTGTAGATTTCCAAGCAACTAATCCTCGTCCAGAAACACCTGAAGATGTTGGCGGAGATTTGAAAGTTGCTAGTATCAACGTTCTCAATTTCTTTACTACTCTAGATGAAACAGGTAATCCTGGTAGCGGTCCTAACGGTCTTTCTCCTCGTGGTGCTGATAACCAGACTGAATTTGACCGTCAAGTTGAGAAGTTGGTGACAACTCTGGAAGATCTTGATGCAGATGTTGTCGGTTTGGTTGAGTTAGAGAACGAATTTGGTGGAGACCAAAACGGTGACGGTCAGTTTGCTATTGAGACATTGGTTGATGAGCTTAACGAACGAGTCGGTGCAGGGACTTATGCTTATATCGATCCGGGCGTTCCTTTTGTGGATACAGGTGATGCCATTTCTGTTGGTGCAATTTACAAAACCGACAGCGTTCAAGTTGCTCCCGGAACAACTGTGGAAGTTCTCACAGATTCCGATCTACCTGCTCTTGGTTTAGGTGGCACAGTATTTGATGGAGAGGATACTAACCGTGCTCCTCTTGCTGTCACTTTTGAAGAACTAGCTACAGGCGAACGCTTGACTGTATCTGTTAACCACTTTAAATCTAAAGGCGGTACTGGAACTGGTGACGATGCAGATGCGGGTGACGGCCAGGGTAACTTCAATGGTACTCGTTTACGAGCTTCTGAAGCTCTAAATGCTTGGTTAGAGACTGACCCTACTGGAAGTGGAGATAGTGACTTTTTGATTGTAGGAGACCTGAATGCTTATGCTCAGGAAGACCCAATTACATTCTTGGAAGCAGAAGGTTACACAGACCTAATTGAGGAATTTGTTGGCAGTGACGCTTACTCTTTCGTATTTGATGGTCAATTTGGCTATCTGGACTATGCTTTAGCTAATCAGTCACTGTTATCCCAGGTAACAGGAGCTACAGAATGGCGCGTTAATGCTGACGAACCTGATGCTCTTGATTATAATCTTGATTTCGGACGCGATCCAAGCCTGTTCAACGGTCAAGATCCATTCCGCAATTCCGACCACGACCCCATAATAGTTGGTTTGAATTTGGAAAGCTCAACTCCTGGAGAAGTGATTGAGGGTACTCGGCGTCGGGATAATTTGATTGGAACCGATGGCGATGATACTATTACTGGTTTCCGAAATCGAGATATTCTTACTGGTGGCGGTGGTGACGATACATTCGTTTACGCTAGCATTGTAGATGCAGGGGATATCATTGCCGACTTTGAAGTAGGTAGCGATAAAATTGACCTAGCTGGAGTATTGGATGGTGTTGGTTTTGTTGGAGTAGACCCCATTGCTGATGGTTATGTTGGTTTACGTTCTCGTGTTGCAGATACTATCCTGACTATCGATCCTGATGGTGCTGCTGGTGCTGGTAGCGCTCGCTCTTTCTTGTTAGTGCAAGATGTTAATCCTGCGGAATTGAATAATCCAGAAAATTTCATTTTTCCAGATATAGTTCCACCTGAGCTAACCTAGTGAATATGATGGCGATCGCTTACTCAGGCGATCGCTCTTTCTCTGAATCTTCAGACTATGAAAAAAACTCAAAGTTTAAGTTCTTTCACTCAATTACTGCATCTTAATTTTCTTTCAGACATCAGTATTATCACTATTGCCATTGCTAGTAAAGTCTTGTACATTAGTAAAAAAATAAGCAATTTTTCCACCATATTCTAGAAGTTATAGGGTGTTTAACAACTTTTAAATCTACGAAACCAACAAACATTATTTTACTAAATAAAACCATGAATAACATCTTTCAAAAGTTATCTTTCGTTGCTACAAGTGTAGTTCTTGGCCTCGCTGTAATTAATACTAATCCTGTTAATGCTGCTTCAATTATTTATGATTTTGAAGTTAGTATAGATTCAGGTGTTTTAGATGGTGAAACATACTCTGGATTTTTTGAATTTGATGATTCTGCATTAACAGGAATAGGTGAAGAATTTTTATCTGTATCAGAACTCAGTTTCGATTTTCTGGATGTTAACTACACTGAAACTGATGGTTTTCCTAAAGTTGTATTTCTTGACGGTGACTTTCTGGGATTGAATTTTGAGACAGATGCTGAATTCTCTTTTATAGCAGATTTCTTTGACCTTAGTGAAGCTTTCTTTGCATACAATATTCCTGGACAAGGAGCAGGTGCAGGAGACATTGCATACAATTTACGTCCAGATATCCCAGTATCTACACCTGAACCAACTGCTGTTTTCAGTTTATTAGCTTTAGGTACTGCTGGTTGTAGTGGTGTTTTGAAAAATAGAAAAACATCATCATCAAAAGATGCAGCATAATTTTTTCAAAGTATCTAATAGACATCTGGTGAAAATAAACTTGCCCTTTATTTGCTATAAACTAGAGTGTAATAACTCAAAAAATAATTTTCTGTGTTTTTTTCCTAAAAACATCTTCCCTGTTCCCTATTCCCTACTTTTACAAAAAGTCTATATCTTTTTCACGCCTATGTCTAATAAACAAGAATTTAGGGGTGTTCGATGGAGCATCCCTATTCTAGTTTTAGAAGATGTCAAAACATGACGTTTTGTATTAGTTTGATGAAGCAGAAAAGACTCAATCACTATAAATTCTGAGCCAAGAAACTGCACTTTCTACATCAGTTACCTGTTTTCCATCAGGAAGAGGAGGGCGTTGGATCATTACTACTGGAATACCTAATTCCCGCGCCGCAATAATTTTAGCATAGGTAGCATCGCCACCACTATTTTTACTAACGATCGCTTCAATATTATATTTTTGTAAAAGCGACCGCTCTTCTAATAAGGAAAAAGGTCCACGCTTAGTCAATAGTTTTCCCGGGGGTAGTAAGGTATTCAGTTTAGGTGGATCTATAGTCCGCATTAAAAACCAAAGGTTTTGGAGATGAGCATAACTTGTTAACTCTTGACGACCGATGCTCAGAAATACTCGTTGGGCTAATTTTGGTAAAATGTCGATAACAGTTTGCTTATTTTCAACTTCCACCCAGCGATCGCCTTCTGTTTTTTCCCATGGTGGGGAGATGAGCATCAAATGAGGAATATTCAATTCTGAAGTTGCGATCGCTGCATTCCAAGAAATTTGTACTGCAAAAGGATGAGTTGCATCAATTAGCAAATCTATTTGTTGTGCCTGTAGATATTCTGTTAACCCTGGCACACCACCAAAACTCCCTATTCGCGTATGGGTAAATTTGATCGAAGGTTGACGAGTACGACCTGCCAGAGAATTTATTACCTCTAACCCCGGTATTGTAGTAGCTAAAGCTGCCAGTTTCCATCCATTTCCAGTGCCTCCCAAAATCAGCACTCGTTTTTGTTTTGTCATGTTATACCAAATTGATAAGTTTTTGCTACAAATAGCTAGGATATTTCTTAGGAGTCAGGAGTCAGTCCTCAGGAGTCAGGAGGAAATAAAGAAGGAGACAGGAGACAACCCACCCCTAACCCCTCCCAGGAGGGGAAAGACAGGAGACAGGAGGAAAATTACATGGGGATTTCATCCCTGGGAATTTTGAACACCGTGTAGACGGTGGGGTATTAAACCCACAAAGAAAATGATAAAGAAGAACAAAGAGGAGGAGAAGGAGAAAGTTTTTTTATCACTAATTATCCGGACATGATATTACTGAGGTACAATTGTTTTTCTTCTTTTCTACTTCCTACTCCCTAAAATCAACAACTGGCAATTCAATCACAAATTCTGTACCCTGACCGACTACGGAATTACAGTAAAATTTTCCCTGGTGTTTTTCAACTATAATTTGATAACTTAAAGATAATCCTAAACCCGTACCTTTACCCACAGGTTTTGTTGTATAAAACGGGTCAAATATTCGGTTTTTCACTTCTTCTGGCATTCCCATTCCATTATCAGTAATATGGATAGCAATCCAATATTTATTTATAAATTTAGTCTGAATTTTAATATAGGGTTGAATATTACAAAATAGAGAATTTGATTTTTCCCAAGACATTTCTAAAGCATCAATAGCATTAGCTATTATATTCATAAAAACTTGATTAAGTTGACCTGCAAAACATCTGACTAATGGCAAATCACTATATTCTTTAATAATGTTAATTTTGGGAAATCCGATTTTGGGCTTGAGGCGACTTTGCAAAATTAGTAAGGTACTATCAATACCTTTGTGAATATCAACTTGTTTTTGCTGAGATTCATCGTGACGGGAAAATTTTCGTAGGGATAAAACTATTTCTTTAATTCTTTTAGAACCTTCTTCCATGGAAATAAGCAAATCAGGAAAGTCTTCTTGGATAAATTCCAGGTCTATTATATCTTGTTTTTCTGTGATTTCATCTCCTGGTTCTGGATAATATTGATGATAAAGCTTGAGTAAATCTAGTAAATTTTCAGCATAATTTTTAGCAGGTTTAATATTGCCGTAAATAAAGTTAACAGGGTTATTTATTTCATGGGCAACTCCGGCAACTAACTGACCTAAACTCACCATTTTTTCATTCTGAATTAATTGAGCTTGAGTTTCTTTTAATTTTTGAAGAGTTTGTTCTAGAGCGGCATTTTTTTCTGTTAATTCTTGGGTTCTTTCCTCAACTTTAGTTTCTAAAACATGACTGTAATCAGATAATTGTTGATATGAATTTTTTAACTGTTGAATCATTTGATTAAAAGTTTGGGCAAGGAAACCAATTTCATTTTTAGTTATTACTGGTACTTTCTGGGTTAGATCCCCTGCACTTACTAATTTAGCTGTCTGAGCGATCGCTAAAATTGGTCGTACAATTTGATGGCCTAATAACAACATAACTACTGCCATTACTAAAGCTAATATCAAACCTACTAATAAAATTGAAGTAGCTAGATGACGAGCAGGTGCAAATGCTTCTGTTTGATGTATTTCTGCTAGTAATGCTAAATTGTGTTCTTTTAGCCACCGATAAACACCAATTACTGGCACACTTTTGTAATTTTGATATAACCCTTTGCCATTATTACCATTCATAGCAGCATTAATAGCATCACTTTCAATACCATCAGGAAATTCTTCAGAACCAAATTTTGTGGCTGAAACTAATGCATGTCTCTTTGATAAACTACTACCAATATTCCCCACTAAATAGGTTTCAACAGTATCTCCTAACTCTGATTGTTTGCGAATAATAGTATCAATTCTTTCCAAGTTAAGATTGGTAGCTAACATTCCTAATTGTTTACCATTTTTACTTAGAATAGGAGTAGCAAAATTAATCATTGGTTGACCTATTTCAACAGAGAGGTAAAAATTTGATATTAAGTTATCTGTGAGAGGTTTTGTGACTTCGCTATATTGTACTATAGGTTGATATTTGCCGATTTTATTAGGATTACTAGAAACTAAAATTCTACCATCTCTGGTTAAGATAAAAATTTCTTGTAAACTGTCAATATTAGTGGTAAAAGATGTTAAAGAAGTTTGCAGTGAGGTTTGAGCATATTTATATTCTGATGTAGATTTTTTGGTTGTTAGTAAGATTTTTGCTTGGTGATTAATTTCTGGTAATTCGGCAATCGCTAAGATATTTTTACATTGGTCTAAAATCCAACGATTAAGTTCATTTTCTTTAAGTTTGGCAGCAAAGCTAAGGCGTTCAAATACTGATTCTTTTAAAGATGCTCTTGCTTGACTAAAGGTTGTATATCCGACAATTGATATTGTCATTAGCGACAATATTAAAAAAGAACCTACAATCTGAATTAGGAGGCTTTTTTTCCAGAAATACATGATTCTAGATCCTCATTTTTTCATCTAAAATTTTTCTCTTTTGAAAGAAGTAGTTATACCAATTCCTAAAAGTAATGCTATACTTAGGTAACACTTCATTCATTAAGTAATTAACACAGGTAAAATATTTTTTTTGTTAATTTGAGTCAAGTTAATTTTAATTATTCTTATGTTTACTTCTCCTCCACTCCCCTACTACCCTACTCCTCTACTCAAGAAAATGTAGAAAAGTTTTTGAGAAATGGTATTAGTTAGGGGAACTGTCGGTAAGACTACATACAGAACCTAAGCAGAAGCTGTAAAATCGCAAATTTCCATTAGAATTTGCTGCATCGCCTTACTCCAAATATTTTCTATATGTACTTGAGAATAAACATGGTTTACAAAATTATCAAATAAGTGAGTTTGACCTTCAGCAAACTGTTGAGATGCTACGGAAATATGAGGGTCTTTTTGATCGTGCCAAAATTGTTCTTCCCATAGTTGAGGCATAATCATTTTCTTTGTGGGTTTAATACCCCACCGTCAACTGGAGTGTTCACGCATTACTTGGGGGAGCGTAGACGCGGAGCGGCAGGTCGTTGACTATCCCCATGTAATTTTCCTCCTGTCTTCCCCTCCTGGGAGGGGTTAGGGGTGGGTTGTCTCCTGTCTCCTGTCTCCTTCTTCAACGGAAAATAGCGACCTTTACTACCTTTAATGTAAAGTCCTAAATTATCTGTTTGTATTAGATATGATAAACATTCTTTCGCTAGCTTAGAATTAGCAGAAGATGTAAAAATTATAGGTTGTTTAATAGATATTAAATATCTAGGTTTGTCTCCATTAGGATTATTTGGAAATTCTATAGTTCTCATTTGATTTAAGTAAATTTCTTCGTCTTCTTTTTGATATACAGGAATTGACATAGTTGAATTAATTGTCATTAAAGTCTCGCGATTGAGGAAATTAGTATGATTATCAGAATTTAGCCAATTAACTGCATTAGGTGGCACATATCCATTTTTATAAAGCTAGTGTACCAATCTAAAATTTCAATTATTTTTTGTCTTATAGCTGGTTTATCTACTTGTAATTTGCCCTATTTATCTACTATTTGTAAATTGTTGGCCTCCAAAATTTGTTCAAATATAACATAACTATCTGAAGCATCGATAGACATGGGCAAACCCAAAGCATAAATATTACTGTCATTTTGTTGAGGCAAAACTTTTTGTGCATTCTGCCAAAATTGCCAAAAATCATTCCATTGTTTTGGTCTTTATTCACCTAGACCAGCATCACGAATTAAATCATGCCAGTAGTGAATATGGACAGTTTCCTGCATTATCATTTTCTTTGTGGGTTTAATACCCCACCGTCAACGGGGGTGTTCACGCATTACTTGGGGGAGCGAATCCCCATGTAATTTTCCTCCTGTCTACTGTCTTTCCCCTCCTGGGAGGGGTTAGGGGTGGGTTGTCTCCTGTCTCCTTCTTCAATGGTACAGCATAATATATTGTACAAATAAGCAGATTTCAAAGCAGTATCACTGTATAAATTTTTTATAGGTTTAATTACATCTGAAACATCTACTAATTTTCCTTCTGATGCCCATTGAGGAATTAAAGTATGTTCTGCTTTTTTAGAGAAAAAAATATCAGGTGGTTTACCTGCTGCTAAAGCATCAATACCTACTTGTTAAAATATATATATCCACAATTTTTTATTCATTTGTTTTGATTAATTATTGTTTGATAGCAACTGCCATTACTACTCTTGACTTATAGAATATCTAAAACAACGGAATATCAATAATCAACCTTCCTTCTTCTCTTCTAGATAACTAAATGTTCTTCTAGATAACTAAATGTTCTTCTAGATAACTAAATGTTCTTCTAGATAACTAAATGTTCTTCTAGATAACTAAATGTTCTTCTAGATAACTAAATGTTCTTCCTTCTTACTTCTGTTATATTTTTGACCAGATAATTATTTTTATTAAAATTACCCCCATCACTAATATTGGTGTTAACAAATCACCCCATTTTACATATAAAGTTTGGGTATTTCGCCGATAAATTGTGGTTGAATAAGTTTCATAAGTATTAATTCCAGATAGCCAAATTGTTCTACCGTGAGGGTCTACAATTCCAGAATAACCTGTATTAGTTGCTCGTACCGTCCATCTATCAGTTTCAATTGCCCGCATTACATCTTGAGCATGATGTTGAGCTGGCATTGTAGAACTATAATGAGCATTATTAGCTGCTGTTAAAATAAATTCTCCCCCTGCTGCGGTTTGTCTTTGAAATACTTGGGAAAAAGCTGAGTCATAACAAATTCCAACTATTGCTTTGCCAAAGGGTGTCTCAAATATTTGGTCTGTTTTTCCAGGTACTAAATGAGCGTCTAAAGGCGAGAGTCTATCTATTAGTTTTCCTAAGACTTCATTGAAAGGAATAAATTCTCCTAGAGGTACTAATTTAATCTTGTCATAACGACTAAAAATTTCTCCTGTATTATCTATAGTAAATAAACTGTTAGTCAAATTATTATCTTGTTTGCCATAACCACCGACCCAAGCTACTACTTCTTTGTCTAAAATTGCTTGATAAAAAGAAAGGAATCTACGATTATTTTGATTTGTCCACAAAAAAGGTAAAGCTGTTTCTGGTGTTAATACAGCATCAACATTTTGGTCTGCTAATTTTTTATATCCTGTGGTATAACCTTCCACAGCACGATACCAACCGGTAGAATTGAACTTAATTTCATTAGGAATATTACCTTGAATAATTCCCACTTTTAATGCTGTTTCTGAATCTGGATTTAAAGGAATATTATATAGACTAAATCCTACTATGTGGAAAAATAGAAAAGTTGCAATTGGAAGGAAGAAGGAAGAAGGAAGAAGGAAGAAACAACAATCAACTTTTTTTTGTGGCAATTTTGCTTTAATGAAGCCTTCCCCAATTAAAGCATTTACTGTAATAATAGCTGCCGTAACTGTAATTGGTCCTGATAATTGACTAAGGTGTAAAATTACTAAATTATAGTTGCTCTGAGTCAAAGATAAAGAAGTCCACCAAAGACTTCCTAAACTCCAGATTTTCTCTAAACAACACCATAAAGTTATACCTAATAAAACTCTGGCGAATGAGAATATTTTCTCTGAGAAAGATGTAGGAGTTAAAACCCCAAATAAATAAGCCCAAATAGCAACTAAAATTGCTCCCCAAAGAGTGATAAAAATCCAACAAAATATAGCGATCGCTAAACTAGCTAACCAAGGAACTCCTAACCAAGTCATGGGATGAATTCCGGTTATCCAAAATAAAGCTACACCGTGATAACCTACTCCCCAAACTAAACCTAATAAAAATTTATCAAAGTATTTTTCTTGTTGAATTACTAACACCCACAGAGGAGCTAGAGCTACCCATCCGAGAAACCATGCGTTTACTGGTGCTGTGGTCATTCCCATAAAAATGCCACTAATAAATGTTATGAATAATATCATTTTTATAAATGTTTGCTACAAATACTTAAGATGTTTTTAGTAGTCAGTAGTTATAGCAGGGAACAGGCAAAAGCGGTGCGACCCCGTGTCGCCGACAGACGCACCTAGTAGCGGACTTAGAGAGGCAATAGTGGGAAAAGTATTTCTGTATCTAAGGTTCATCATTAATCTATGTCCTAACCAACTCGTTCCTTGCTATAGGAGAAATCAAATTTACTTAATTAAATTTTTCAACTCCCGCCAAATAGAGGGTTGACTAGAAATTGATGTTGGATAAGTTAAAATTCCTTGAGTAGGACTGAACAAAAAAGCTAATATAAATAACCCAAATGATACTAATACAATTGCTGGACCTGATGGTAAATTATAGAAGTAGCTAATATACATTCCACTAATACTCGATAAAACCCCTATTCCTACCCCCCAAATCATTACTTGATACAATCTTTTAACTAATAGATAAGCTGTGGCTGCTGGTGTAATTAATAAAGACAAAACTAACACTACTCCCACTGCTTTAAGACTGGCTACAATTGTCAAACCAATTAACATCATTAGCCCCAGATTTAATAAATTTACAGGTAAACCTACTGCTTGAGCGCCGAGGGGGTCAAATGTGTAAAATAATAGTTCTTTATACAACAATACTACTACTAATAAAACAATCGCAGCAATAATTAATGTATCTCTCACATCCCCAATAGTTACGCCGAGAATATTGCCGAATAAAAAATGATTTAGGTCAATTTTATTATCTTTCTGAATAATTGTAATTAGTGTAATTCCTAGTGCAAAGAAGGCAGAAAAAACTATCCCCATTGCTGCATCTTCTTTGATTGGCGATCGCGTCCTAATTAAATTAATTAAAATAGTACTAATTACTCCGGCAATAAATGCTCCAATAAAAATATTTGCCCCTACTAAAAAAGCAACAGCTAATCCTGGTAAAACTGAGTGACTAATGGCATCTCCCAATAGAGCTAATCTTTGTACCATTAAATAACTACCTACTACCGCACAGATAATCCCAACTATTACTGCTACTAAGAGCGATCGCTGCATAAAACTATATTGTAGTGGCTCGAGTAATGTTTCTAACATTAGTGTCAATTTTTCCTATTTTGTCTGTTTGATTATTTTGATTTTAAGGTGTTTGTAGTGTTTCTACTTTTTGGACAATAATCTGAGTAAAAATTCCTATTCCGTATAGAGCAATAGAGATAAATTAAATTTGAATTTTTAATTTTAAAAAGATAGAAAGATTTTTTCTGGGAATAATTTGAGTAAAAATTCCTATTGCGTATAGAGTAATAGAAGTTTTAGGTTTAGATGCTAAATCTGAAGCAAATGTAGTCGATACTAATGGTACTTAGACATTTTTTTGTAGGAAAAATGCTTCAAAGTCAGTCAAGAGTTGGGAATTACGTCGATGCCTTAAAAAAGGCTAGAACCTGTGCTTATCATTTTCTTTGTGGGTTTAATACCCCACCGTCAACGGGGGTGTTCACGCATTACTTGGGGGAGCGAATCCCCATGTAATTTTCCTCCTGTCTCCTGTCTCCTGTCTCCTGTCTCCTTCTTCAATCAGGATTTATACCTTTTTGACGTAAAAGCCTCTTCCCGTCTGTATTTGAGCCTATTTTCTGGCTGGATTTTGTGTAAGTCCCACTAATGGTTTTGATGAAGCAAAAATTCTGAGACTGATTCAACAACAAACTGAAGCGTAGAAAGGATGTAAATTATATCATATTTAGAGAACAATTACAACAAATGGGAATTACTTCAAGCGATCGCTCATTAGGTGAAACGAATATTGTTTGTTGAAATAAAACCCAAGCTCACCGGCGGCAATGGAGTGCAGTAGAATAGCTGTCCGTTGCAGCACCTCGTTATCTGAAATCAACTGTTGAAGCTAAAAAATTACTCATCATGTTTTATATCATGTCCGGTTGAATAATTAGACTTTGGTGGAAGGAAGGCAGCTATGCTGGAGGCAGGAGGCAGAAGGTTTTATCCTATTGTCACCTTGATTTTATACACAAACGATGCTACCGGACATGATATTACTACAATATCAAAGTGTAGGACATCTTACCGCACACCCCCAACTTTTGTATATAGCTCTATTGCAGGGTCAAAAGGCAAAAGTTTAACAGTAAGAACTTTTCACTGATTGGCTTTACCTATAATTTTAAGCTAGACGCGCTACTGTATTAAGTCTTCATTAGTTTTTCCGAATATTGCGCAACTTGCTGCCAGTCAGTATACTCATAGTCTTTCGATATATCAGTTCCTTCTCCAGCCTTTTGGGCGATGCGTTTCATTATCCATTTGAGTGGAAAGGAGTATTTTGAGTACATCAATGCCCCCGCAATCATTTCAACATCGTGAAATGGAACTTGTATTTGCTCGTCCATCTTTTTTCGGGCATCTTCAAGCCACTTAGCTCTCAGTTCTGAGTCTTTAGTAGCTGCGCTAAGAAGCACTAGGAAAAATGATCGAATCTTTTGTTTAATTTGTTCTTGATAACTATTAATGAAAGTAACCAACTCTTTTTCTAGACCTCCGGCGTGCATTGAGGCTCCAAAAACAAGCAGGTCAAAAGCTTCTAGATCGATATTTTCCGTTGCCGTTTTATCTTGGGCATTGGTGAGTTGTACACTTGCACCTGCTTTTTTTAAATGTGTAGAAATCTGTGCTGCTACCTTTTCCGTTTGCCCCTCTCTAGTAGCGTAGAGGATGAGAATATTCTTCATATTAGAAATCCCTTGGACAATATTATGGACAGAAAGAAAAATTATAAAGGCACAGGGATCTGTAGGGGATAAATTTGATAAATTTGACCTAGTTCTACCCTATATACAATGATATCAAGAATTGTTCTGAATATGGTTCCCTGGAAATACCTCCTAAAAAACTGCTTGAACAAGTCAGCATTCTGTAATAATTAAGCAACTTGCTTTAGAGATTCTGAAAAGAAACCAACTTTCTAAAAGTGTTGCTAATCCAAGTTGCGATCGCAGGCGACAATTGTGCATCTACCCAAATTGTCATACGACTAGCACGGGATGATTAAGTTTACGGGAGGCATATAGAAGTGCTGCCTGTAAATCATTTGTCTGTAGATCGGGCATTTCTTCTAAGATTTGCTCGGCACTCAGTCCAGTCGCAAATAGATCCAGTACATCTGATACCCTAATTCTCATACCTCGGATACAAGGGCGACCACCACACTGTCTGGGATTAATCGTAATTCTTTTCAGCAATTCTGACATATGAAAAATCTCAAAAATAATATTTTCAGTCTTCTAGTCAACTCCAACAAACGGTTCATCAAAACAAAAAATATCGGCTTCCTTAATCAATGACCGTACCAAAAATGCTCGTTGTTGTTGACCGTCAGACCTTCTTATAAATTGGACATCTCCAAAAATTAAAAATAAAATCAATTATTATCTAGAAATTATCAATTACTCCTCCCTGTTCCCTGTTCCCTGTTCTCTGTTCCCTCTTTTCTGGAGATGTCTATTACTTAGCTAACTTAATTACATTGAATATAAGGTCTCCATACCCACCCCATTTGTTGAGGAGTTTGTACTGATTGAACATAAACCCACTTTGACTGAGACTCTTGTCCTGCTGGTGGTTCAGTAACTCTCAGTTGAGTATTTTTAGCAAAATTGAACGGCATATTATAACCTTTGGCATTGGGAAAATCTCGCACTGGAATATTCGGATATTCGGGGGAACCTATTGCCTGACAAATTGTTCCTACTGGTACTCCACCTGTTCTATCTCCTGTATCGGGTAGTTGTGAGGCAGAGCGTGTATTGCAATTTTGCAGATAGGGAGTATATACCCAACCTTGAGAATTATTCGGTCCAGTTACTTGTGTCCATTGTCCATCATTAGACCTATTGATGACTGTTACAGAAGTACCGTTATTAAAAAAGGCAATATTTCTACCTCCATTTGGCTGGTCTCGGAAATCTACACCTGCACGACTATCTGCTGGTGAAGACTGAAGCTGACAAACTTGTTGTTGAGCAAGTAATATTTCATTGCTCTGCTTAACCCATAGAGTCCACTGGTCTGCCATGGCAATAGTTGGTATTTGACTTCCTAATAAAGATAGAGAAGTAATTGTTAATATTCTTAGGTAATTTAGCTTTTGCTTGATGTTATTTTTCATAAATATTCTGAATTATTTGTAATCACAAGTTTAGCTACTGACTATGTAAGTCTATATTTCAGATGTTTTGATTATTCTTAATACTTTATTTAGATAAAAACATCTTTTTTTTTTAAGTAGCGTTATCTTTCTATTTTTTATATTTTAATATAAATAAAAATTTTTACAAGGGAGATTTACTAAGTTAACAAAAATCCTTATTTCCGCCAATAAACCTATCAACTCAAGAACAGGGAAATAAGGAATTTAAGCCAGCTTAAGAATGTAGTAAAAGCTTAAATACTTGTAACAAATATTGAACACGCCTGGTATCAAAGAAAAGTAACAAAGAGACTTCATAATTACGCACTCCTTTTTTAATTGTGCGTAGCGCTATATTACAGTAAACATAATATTAAATAAACCGGACTTTCTCATAAAAATCCGGTTAAAAATCAAAACGTTATTCGAGCAAAAATAAATGTAAGCATTTCTTGCAGAATGCTGCGCAAACAGCTATTAGCATTTCCTACGGACTACGCAAACAGATGCATGAACGTACAGAACTTACTAAGGTTACCTTGTTACCTTTTTCTTTTCTACGGAATGCTGTGCAAACATAATTTTGAATTCTCCTTCTCAGATAATAAGTTGATAACTGATAGCTGAATGCTGAATGCTGAATGCTGAATGCTTACAAAAAAATTATCCCTGACTACAAAACTTATCCACACAACGCACAAACATTTCTACTCCCATTCCTAGAGCAGTTTCATCAAAATCAAATCTAGGATGATGGTGCGGATAAGCTAAATTTTTCTCGGCATTTGCCGAACCCAAAAAGAAATAACAACCAGGTACTTCTTGCAGAAAAAATGAC
The DNA here is from genome assembly GCF_010692625.1 of Okeania sp. SIO2C2. NCBI lineage: Bacteria > Bacillati > Cyanobacteriota > Cyanophyceae > Oscillatoriales > Microcoleaceae > Okeania > Okeania sp. SIO2C2. Next base: position 19,176 of record NZ_JAAHGM010000037.1, on the reverse strand, counting down.
ATATCCTCACCACCCATAGTTTGACATTCTGGTACAACACCCGCAGGAGTTTCTACTAATAATTCAGCCACACTTCTAACCAAATCTGCCATTTTTTGATCGTTAATTAACGGGGGATAAAGAGGAATATAATTAAATTCATAATTCGCCCCATGACTTTCACAAACTCCAACAATAACCTGCTCAATTCGTTTAGCAAAATAATCTTGATAAGCCAAATTAAAATAACGTACAGTACCACCCATTCGGGCAGTATCAGCAATCACATTAAATGCCCGACCTGCATTTAATTCCCCAACCGTCACAACCGCTGAATCTATAGGATTAATATTCCGAGCTACTATTGTTTGCAAAGCATTAATAATTTGAGCTGCAACTACCACAGAATCTACAGTTTGATGAGGCATTCCTCCATGCCCACCTTTACCCAAAATTGTGCAATTAAATCTTTCAGTAGCTGCCATTAAAGCACCACTGCGGACTCCTACTGTGCCGAGGGGTAGATTATTCCACAAGTGCAAACCAATGATGGCATCCACATCAGGATTTTTCAATACCCCCGCTTCAATCATTGGTTTAGCGCCTCCAGGTCCTTCTTCGGCAGGTTGGAAAATGATTTTTATGATCCCATCAAAATCTTGGCGATGGGTAGCGAGATAGTAGGCAGTACCTAGAGCGATCGCTGTATGTCCGTCATGGCCACAGGCGTGCATCACACCATTATGTATTGACCTATATGGCACATCGTTTAATTCTTGAATTGGCAAAGCATCTAAATCTGCCCTGATAGCTAATACAGGTCCTGGTTTACCACTGTCAATAGTTGCGAGGATACCTGTTTTAGCAACTCCTTTTTGATGTTCGATGCCCCACTCTTGCAATTTTTGGCAAATAAATTCCCCTGTTAAATATTCTTTGAAACCTAGCTCTGGTCTTTTATGGAGATGTCGTCGCCATTCAACTAACAAAGGTTGTAGTTTTCTAATTTCTGGACGCAGTTGAGATTGAGCGACAGAATTTGAGGTCGGAATAGTTGAAACCATACTTTTTATACTGAGTTATTATTTCCCTTATAGGTTTAATACCCCACCGTCTACACGGTGTTCAAAATTGTTTTGTGTGAAAATCCATAAGCAATTTTCCCTTCTGCCTTCTGCCTTCTTCCCTCTTCAATAATTTTTGATTGTGGTTGGTAAGGGCAAAAATTTCTCTAAATCTAAATTAGAAGCTGCTGCTGCTAATTTTTCTAAGTTGTTAATTTCTGGCAAATGTGGTATAACTCCACAGACTTGTACTTGAGTTAAGGATTGAATTAGCTCAACAGGAGTCCAGTCAGCAATTTCTTGCTCTGAGCAAGGTTGAACGCAGTTAAGGATAATTCCTCGGAGGTTAACCTTCATTTGACGAGCTAGAGCAACATTCGCTACAGTTTGAGCGATCGCGCCTAACTTGATTGGTACAACCAAAATAGTAGGTAAATGCCAATCCCTAGCTATGTCTGCCACCGTCAGTTCGTGAGTTACAGGAGAACCTAGTCCCCCTACACCCTCGACTAACACAAAATCTTTTTGTTGTCGTAATCTTGCAAAGGTTGACCATACCCGATCTAATTCTACCAGACGACCTTCCCGTTCTGCAGCTACAGGAGGAGCTACTGGTGTTTCGTACCATAAAGGGTTAATTTCGTCAAGAGATTGGTCTAGAGAAAATAATTGAGTGTAAAGTTCGCGATCGCCTATGCCAGTTTGAATGGGTTTAAATAAGCCTAAGTTCCGGTCTTGATGGTAAGTTTGCCAATAAGCAGCAAGAGCGAGGGTTAATATCGTTTTACCAGCGTCGGTATCGGTTGCAGTAATCAAAAGTTCTTTCAAAGCATTTACCCTGGAATATCATTTCTGGATCTCTCCATTGTAATATCTTCAGGACTTCCGTACCAAGTTCTACCTGTAGTGGACTGACACACCTAATTTTGTGCGGGGTGTGTCATATCAAATCCGTTTAATTGGACATAAAAAAAATCTTCAATCGCCATAACTACGTTTATCTTTGTAATTCTTTCTCCTCCTGACTCGGTCTGATTGACTTCCCCTCCTGGGAGGGGAACTCAGGAGTCAGGAGGGAAGAAAGAAGAAAAGAAGGAGAAAGTTTTTTGATCGCTAATTATCCGGACATGATATTATCATTTTCTTTGTGGGTTTAATACCCCACCGTCAACGGTCGTGTTCACGCATTACTTGGGGGAGCGAATCCATAAGTAATTTTCCTCCTGTATCCTGTCTCCTGTCTCCTGTCTCCTTCTTCAAATCAAATCCGGTAGCATCGGTATAAAATCTTTTGAAGTAGGAGTCAATCCTCAGTCCTCAGGAGTCAGGAGGGAAAAAATTTATGAAGATTTGGTAATGGTGAAGATCAAGAATGTTTTTATACCGAATTAAACGGACATGATATTACGCATAACCACCACATACAGAACGGCCGTTTGCTGACGCATAGCTGAAGCTTTATATGTTGCGGAGCAAAACGCCCCTACAGATGGTGTATAACTTTGTATTTTGTTTTGCGTAAGTTCTGTGAATCTAATTACACTAATGCTACCGAATTTGATATTAGGGGGTGTGGAGCGAGTATTTTTCTACCTCCACAGAAATTATCAATTATTTCCCCTCCTGGGAGGGGGAGGGGCGAGGGGTGGGTTCCCTACCCCCTACTCCCTACTCCCTCTTTTGGTGGAGATGTCTATTTAGGGTTTGCTGAATAAATATGAAAGTCTTTACAGATAAAGCTTTTGGCATTTTTAAGTCTGGAGGGGGTGCGCTTATTTGAGTTGAAAAGCCTCAAAAAGTTAGTATTAACAGCAAGATTTGGACAGAGAAATTGAGGAATAATTCTAACTCCTGCCTTCTCGCTCATTCCCCATTCCTCCTGTCTCCTGTCTCCTGTCTCCTGTCTCCTGACTCCTACCCTTGCTCATCAGACTTTTTCAGCAAACCCTATTTATGGATCGGCACGATTTTCTAGATCCTTTACAGCATCTTCTGTACGTTCATTAGTATTCTTGGGCCTCAACCAATCAGGCCATAGCCCAACTATAAATTTTCGACTTTGCAAGCTGGCATTTTGGACAGGTTGAGGCACAAATTCAAAACTGTCACCAGCAGTTACAAAAACTATACTCACGATGACAAATAACCATATTAGATTTTTATTCATAAGCTGATATGAATTGGATTTATTTGTTTAACTTTAGTCTTCCCACTACTCACAAAAATACTTCTAATACCAATTTCATCAAATATTGCTACATTCATGGAAGAGTGAGCAGTAGGGAGATTGCATACAACGTCCGTAAGTCTTAGACAAAGGGAAGTATAGAACCCCCGATCGTATCTTCATAAATATGCGCGTTTTTTGAGCTAGGAGACAGGAGACAGGAGACAGGAGACAGGAGATAAGAGGTAAGAGGTAAGAGGTAAGAGGGTAGATGTGGGGAGAAATAATATAAAAAATTCAACACTCCTTGCTGATGATTGTTCCTCACTCATTGATGCGCGAAAAGACTTGACTACCATAATTATATAGACCTCAAATGGGTTCTATAGAACCCCTGAGCGTATCTTGATAAATACCAAGTTTTTTGATCTAGGAGTCAGGAGACAGGAGACAGGAGACAGGAGTTAAGAGGGAAAAGGGAAGAGGGAAGAGGGAAGAGGGAAGATGTGGGCAGAGATAATACAAAAAATTCAACTCCTTGCTGATGATTTTCGGTCAAAATTGATGCGCGAAAAGACTTGAGAACCATAATTATATAGATCTCAAATGGGTTCTATATGAAAAAAGATCGAAAAAAATTAAATATTTACAATATCTGCGAACGATAAAATTGTAGATTTAAGACAAAAAATTATAGATTAATACATAACTACCTTTGCGTCAATTCGGTATAAAACTGATTTACTAATTGAAGAAGGAGACAGGAGACAGGAGACAGGAGACAGGAGGAAAATTACATGGGGATTCGCTCCCCCAAGTAATGCGTGAACACCCCCGTTGACGGTGGGGTATTAAACCCACAAAGAAAATGATAATTAGGGTTTGCGCTCAAAAGTCTTATGGGTGAGGGTAGGAGACAGGAGACAGGAGACAGGAGACAGGAGGAACGGGGTACTTAGAAGAAGTAGGAGTAAGAATTGTAAGAATAATTTTTCTGCCCAGCTATACGCCTAAAATACTAACTTTTTGAGCATTAAGAGCTGAAACAGGCGCACTTTTTAAAGGCCCCAAAAAGGCTAAATTCTTTATATGTCAATGCTTTGAGATTTAATCAGCAAGCCCTAATTATTGGCAGATATATTGGATTAACCAGATTCTCCATTTTTAACAGATGAATTTAATTTACTAAAAAATCGTCTAGGGGAGCTACGAATTGCGGACGGGTCAGTTATAAATAAAATTTAAGGACTGACAATACCGACAGTACCAAACAAATACTGAAATTATCAATACCCCCAATACCAATATTTCCTCTTTTTCTCCTTTCTTCTCTCCTGAGGACTGACTCCTGAGGACTGACTCCTCACAACAGTTATTTATAAGTATTCAGCGGAAATAACTGACCAGTTACAAAATCGCGCGAACAATTACAAATCAAAAATGATTGACTCTCAGATGTGCGTCTTACATTCTGGAGCGGCTGTGTGCGGAATTACTTCCGCACAGTAGGCGCCCCGTAGGAGACCTCGCCAATTAGCACTCGCTTTTAAATGCATGACTTTTAATTTCCGCGTAGCGACACTAGAAGGTAAACCTCAACAATAACTACTTGTTTACCATTACCAAAATATTAACTTATGGATATTTAGCACTCAATTCTTGCTTGCCATTTTCATATTTTTTGTATAAGTTTCTTGGTCAGTAATGATATAAACATTCTGAGCAGCAATACCCTCTTTTTCCATCAACCTCATTACCCTCAAATGAAATTCATTGGCAGTACGCCCGTAACCAGCAGGAGGATGATATGAAACATATTTAATCTTGCGAGCATTACCTTCAAGACCTTGGAACATTATATAATGTTCCAGAATACCTTCCATACTTTTAAATATTTCATCAAGACCAGCCATTATCCTCTCTGCTTGCTCTGCTGTAATGCCATCAATTTTTAAAGTTCCTGTTATCCCCCACTCTTCAAGATCAGTTCTGTTTTGAGACCAGTTATCTACAATACCACCAACCATTCGAGAATTGGGCATTTTAATGATTGAACCCCATTCAAATGAGTACAACTTTGTTGTTCTTAAACCGATTTCTGAAACCTGGAAAAAACCACTTAATCCTGTAACTCCTATCCAATCACCAGGTCTATATAATCCATCAGTATAGATAATTATAGCACAACACCAATCATAGATAATGTCTTTGAACAATAAACCTAAAGCAACACCAGCACCACCAAGTAAACCAATCAAAGCTCCTGCAGATGCTCCCAAAAATACTTCTGCTCCTTTAATACATACCACAACAATTGCTGCAATCCGAAATAGTCTAGGGAAATAGGGAACCAGCAAATCATCGAGGTCTGTCTCAGTGTGAATAGTTAGATATTGTAGTAGTTGACCTAACAAAGGAGCTGAACGATAAATCACATTTGCTACCAGAGCAATAGCAGCTAAACCGATAATCTCAGTTATAATTTTGTTTAACTCAGGACTGATATACTCTATTAAAATTATATGCACTGCCCAAAACCCAGCAAGTAAAACTAACCAGTTTAAGGGTTCTTTAATGATAAAAATTAATTGATCGTCTAAGTCAGATTTAGTGTTAGAAGCCAGACCTTCAATACTTTTAATAATTACTCCAGCAATAAATCCCTGGAGTATTAGTGTTAATAGCAACACCCCAAGTGCAAATAATAGTTTATATGCCGATAGGCCAAAAATAGAGATTTCTCCAAGACTATTCCAAATTTGTTCTAATAAGTCCATTTTTTTTACTCAACTTAGAGATTTATTATAAGAATAATGTACTTTCCTAGTCTACAGAAACTGAAGTCTAGAGTCTAATACAATGCAAAATTTAGATCGTTCTTACAGTAGCAAAAAAACAGTCGATCAAGTATTGTTAATATAATATTTTAATATTGGCATTGCATGATCATGGAATTATCAGAGCAGGGATTGGAGAGAGGACAAATTAAATTTAAAATAATCAGGCATCATCCTGCAAATTATAGAATACCTTAATTTTTTCTGAAAATCTCTTTTGGCTGATGCAAATCAAACTTTACCTTGTCAGACTTTTAAAAAAATAAAAAATCACTTGACTTTTTTAGTTAGTTGTCTAGTTCATATATACAGAGCCTACAAAGCTATGCTATATATAGTGTTAGGACTTACGCACCTGCAAGGTATTTTCGTCCGAAGCGACCCACAGGGTTTGCGCAGCAGTCCGGAACGGAAAGCAATCTCAAATCCTAGTTTTTCGTACCTCATGCGTAAGTCCTGAATGTATTATTTGAGTAATAATCGGAGAACGAAGACTACAGATAAGTAAGTTGGTAGAATAAAATCGATGTATATTTAGTTGTGTAAAAAGTTTGAAATAAGGTATTGATAAACTGTCACCTAATTTTGACGTTTTGATTTTTTAATGCTTACCTACTTAGTATTATTGTGTAACTCAAGAGAAAGAAAATATATTAAGATTAAACTATTTTTCTCAAAAGTGTTGTAAGAGCTAGGAACATTTCAGATTGATCTTCCTATATTTGTCGCTCAAATATCAGATGAACTAGAGTTGATATTTTGAGACAAAATTTATAGCAATGAGCGCTGGTATATTTACAAATTGCAGGAGGGGCAAAATAGCTAAAAGTCTTATATTATTCCTTCGGAATGCTGCGCAAACGGCAATTTATGCCCCCTTCCGGAGCTGTTGCCTGTTGCCTGCGCACAGCGCTATAGATAGCACAATTCTCGGCGTTGGTGATTTGAGGTATGATATGAGATCAGGATAAAAGCGCGATAGAACTCTGTTCCGCGCTCCGCGACCAAAAAACTTTTTCCTTCTACTCCTCTTTCTTCTTCTTTACTTCCCTCCTGACTCGGTCCGACTGACTTCCCCTCCAGGGAGGGGGAGGGGCGAGGGGTGGGTTTACTCCTAAGTAATTAAGATGAATATGATACACTAATTCACCAACGCCCAATTCTCCTTTGGGTAATCTTGACACTCATAGATTTTGATCTAGGAAGCTTAAAAAAATGTTAATACTCTCCATTTTTTTGCCAAAAATCAAGATATTATTATGTACTAAAATCTACAGAAAAAAAAATTATGAAGATTGATAAAAAGATTCAAAATGATGTCATAAAAGACGAGAAAAAAATTCAAAAAAAAGCTAAAATAATCAAACAAAAAATATACAAATTTTTACATAAAACATTAACTATTAATAATGCTAGTAAGCCACAAATAATCGCATTTTACACTTCACTAACCCTTGGTGGAATTAGTTTAACATTAGCTATATTAGGGTCTTTATTGTACACCCTAGAACAAAAAGAGAGATTTGATAATGCTAAACAGCAAGCTCAAAGGGAAACAGCTAGAGTTGCTCTGGAGATTGACCGAAGACTGTATTTTGCCCAAAAATCAGCTATTTCTGTAGCCAACGACCTCACTTCTGGTAAATTAAATGATGGGGAATTATTGGAGCGACTTAAATCAGAAATTGAGACAAATACAGAACTTTTAGATATTGGGGTTGCTTATCAACCCTTTGCTTATCAACCGGATGTAAAGTTATATGCACCATATTATATCAGGAGAGACGACAAAGTAGAACTATCTGAAACTAAAATTAACTATACTAAACCCAAATATGCTTGGTATACTAATACCGTGAACAAAGGACCAAATTGGGGACAGCCATATTTGTGGAGTGACACTTCTCTAGTCAGTGATCCAGTAGTCGGATTTTATACTCCTTTTTATAGCCCAAATACTCCAGATAAATCCCCACGAGGTATCGTATATAGCGAATATTCATTAGGGCAAATTCGACAGGTGATGGAGTCTCTAAACTTGGGTAGAACAGGTTATGGATTTATCCTTTCTAAAACTGGAACTTACCTTTATCATCCTAATGAAGAACTTTTTAAAGCTCAAGAAAATGTCTTCGATCTTACATACGAACAGAAGGATGAAAAGCTGAGAGAATTAATTATTAAAGCGCTTAAAGGTAGGCCAGTAGAAGCAAATTTAACTGATGACGTAACAGGTCAAAATTCTTGGTTATTTCTGCGGACAACCAATCGAAATGGATGGGTAGTAGGAATAATCTTTATTCAAGATGAAATTTTACCAGATTCTGCTGTCACAAGACGTAAACTAATCGCTCTTAGTATCGCCTACCTTTGGTTTGCTGTTTTTCTCTCAATTCTACTATTTAAAGCTTACCTGGGAGGAGTAAAACGAATTGCATTAGTATCATTTATTATTACGACATTCTTTGTAGCAAACATTGCTTTTGTTTGGAGCTTAGTGTTGAGAGCGAGAACTTATACCGCAACTAGAAATCTTTTGCTTAGTGATACTGGTGTAACACAATTATTAGCTCCTCAAATAGAGTTAAGCAAAGAATTAAATCAAGAACCACCCCTAATTGTTCCTACAGGAGTTTTTATTCAATCATTTGATTTTACCAGTGCAAAAGATGCTTTTGTCACAGGTTATATATGGCAAGAATACCAAGATGGTGTACATGATGATTTATCTCGTGGCATTATACTTGCTAATGCTATTGAAGATAGTGATTATGAATTAAGAGAAGATTATCGACACAAAAAAGATGGTTTAGAAGTTATCGGTTGGTATTTTGCTTATACTCTCCGGATGGATTTTAATTTTGATTATTATCCTTTTGATGATAAAGATTTGAAAATCCGGATTTTGCATCAAGATTTCAATAATGGAAACTTAAATCGTCGGGTGATTCTTGCTCCTAACTTAAGTAGTTACAATGTAATTAACCCTCGAACCACACCAGGGATAGATCAAGAAATGGTACTCGGAGAATGGTATCTCAGGGATAGTTTTTTCGAGTATGCATTTAAGACATACAATACTAATTTTGGTCTGATAGATTCTGTACCAAAAACTAATTTTCCTGAACTTCAATATACTTTTATTTTGCAAAGGTCTTTCTTAGGTCTGTTTATTTCTAAACTAGGACCAATGATTGTAGTTTTGACTTTGTTATTTGCAGTACTACTGGTTTGTGACAAAGAACAAACTATGGAAGTTTTGGGAGCTTCTGCGGGTTTTGTATTTATTGTTATCTTAGACCAGGTAACAGTCAGACAACAAATTATTACTAAAGGAATTGTTTATTTGGAGTTCTTTTACTTTGTTGTTTATTTATACATTTTCTTAGTAACTTTGAACTTTATTCTCTGGAGTTTGAAGCCAAATCTTCCGATTTTTAAGTATAAAAATAACTTTATCTTTAAGGCACTTTATTGGCCGAGTATGATGAAGATTTTACTGCTAATCACTATTTTGGTATTTATTTAAAGAAGGAATTTACGATAACTAATTAGGGTTTGCTGAATAAGTTTTTTGGTATGAGGTAGGAGTCAGGAGTCAGGAGTCAGGAGTCAGGAGTCAGGAGGAATGGGGAATTTAGAGGAGTTAGTCGGATATTTTATTCCTTGATTTTTCTGCAATTATTCTGCCTTTTATCCTAACTTTTTGGTCGCTCAAGCTGAAAAAGTTGCAGTTTTTTTCGATCTTTAAAGGCTAAAACCTTTATCTGTAAATGCTTTTAGATTTAATCAGCAATCCCTGGAACACCTCTAAATTAGACTTGTCGCTTTATAACTTAAAACAATCCCAAAAACCCTGTTATGTAAGGATTGTAGCTATTTGATAGCAAAAATGCTGGGAATTATTTCTCTGTCTAGGTTAGAGTGATTTTTCCCTTTATTTAGCGACAACTCTATTCTTTTTCATACCTATGTCTATTGTGTCAGCTCAATTAGATTAACTACCACTGATTTTATTCCTTTCTTTTTCAGAGAAAAGTTTATCGATCAACTTAACACCAACAGCAGATTCTCCATCAAAAACAGAACCAGTAGTCAGTTTTTCAACACGCTCTCGTACTTTCCCTTGTAACAATCCGGGTAAAGGTACATATCCCACTTCTGAAATTACCGCTTTATTCGCAACATCTATTTGGTAATCAATAAAAGCTTTGACAGGGGGTATTGTTTCTAGGGAATTCTTATTCACATATAGAAATAATGGACGAGATAGGGGGCTATAAGTACCGTTAGCGATAGTTTCACTGCTTGCCTCCACACATTGATCGTTACCATTATCAATAGCAATTAGTTTCACAAAATCTTGATTTTTTTCGTAGTAGGTAAAGCCTATGAAACCCAAACTACCCCAGTCAGATTCGATACCCTGAATAATCAGATTATCATCTTCACTGGCCTGATAGTCTTTGCGACTTCTACCTTCTTCCCCAGTAACAGCATCAGTAAAGTAATCATAACTACCAGAGTCAGCATCGGGGGCAAAAAGACTTAGAGGTTCTTCCGGAAATTCATCACGAATTTGCTTCCAGTTTGTTATTTTATTCTTATCATCATTATTAGGTTGCCAAATTTTTGTTAACTCTTCTAGGGTCAGGCAGTCTGCCCAATCATTGTCGCGATTAACGATTATAGAAATACCATCGAAAGCAATGGGAATTTCAACAAATTCTATTTCATTTGCCTGACAGAGGTCAATCTCAGACTTTTTAATGGGACGGGAAGCATTTGCTATATCTGTGTCCCCAATACAAAACTTTTTTAGTCCGTTTCCAGAACTAGATATTCCTATAATTACTTGATTTTCCGGATTATCATTCATAAATTTTTGAGCCATTGTCTCAGATAGGGGAAAAATTGTACTTGAGCCATCAACTAGAACATATTGTCTTTCCTCAGTATCTTCTTCCTTTACTTGTGGAGATATTTCGGTAGTGGAAGTTATTGTTTCATTATTGCCGCAAGCACTTACAATCAGAAGTAGAGCTATTGCAAAAAAACGGAGAGATTGGTTTTTCAATTGTATTACTAAATTCATAAATTTTAGAGTAAGATTTTACTGATAACCTTGATAATTTTACCACTTACCAATATTCAATCTTGAGATAAACTCTCTATTCAGCTAATATTTTTAGTTTGATTTTGTGGGAAAATTATTATCTTTTTCTTTATGGGTTCAATACCCCACCGTTTACAGGGTGTCTACAATTGGTTGGGGATAGTCAATGACCTGCCACTTCATGTCTACAAACCCCATCCACTTTTTTCTTCTTCCTTCTTCAAAATAATTATCCAATTACTAAGGCTGACAAAACTATCCTGTGTAAACTTGTTTAAATCTACTTAATCTACCTCTAAAAATTTATACTCTAGTCCGAAATAATATTTATACCTTAACCATTTGAATAACTGTCACATTTCAAATATTTTTCTGTGCAAAGCTAAACCATCATCAAGAGGTATCCATCATTGGAGGAAGTAGAAGAATGAAAACTTCTGTAAATTTTGCTAGCTTTACTGTTGGACTAGCTTTAATATTACTTTTGACATTTGGTATTTTACAATGGCTACATATTTCGGTTGGTAGTTTTTTAGATTGGGTAATTGGGGGTGCTTGTTTTTGGTGGTTATTGTTAATTGTTACTGTTCCCTGGAATATACATTTTGAAGCTAAAGAGGTATTAGCTGAAGCTGCTGAGTCAAAGCAAAAAGGTATAACAGTTGATGCTCAACAAGTTGATTATGTTGCTAAGTTAGCGCGTTTTTCTTTGTGGATAGCTTTGGCTTTACATTTTCTTTCTACAGTTGGGCTTTATACTTTAGCTATTACTGGTATTAGTGTATTTGGTTATGTGAGTTCTGGCGCAGCTTTATTGTTAACTGTTTTACGTCCTGCTATACGTTTATATCAATATTTAGTGGTACGATTATCGATGATTCGTCGAGAATTATTGCATCCTCGTGCAGATATTATTGAACTTAGAAATCGCTTTGTAAATATCGAAAAAACTGTTGAATATCTAGGAACACAACTAAGTATTGAAAATCCAGAATCTTTTAGATCGAAACAACAGCAACACTCCGAAATAACAAGAAAAGAATTCAGTCGTTTAGCAGTGACAATAGAAGATTTAAGAAATACAAACCAAGCAGAACATCATCAGTTAACTAGAGATTTTGAAAAAGCAATATCGAGACTTTCAACAGACGGGAAATTTCTTAATCATGTGCAGGAAATAATTCGGTTTATCAAAGAAGCTTAATGAGATATTTATTTTCAATCTTTTCCGATCCCGATCTTCAAGAATTAACAATTAACAATTAATAATTACCTCTCCTGAAAACGAATAGGATTGGCAAACAGGATTTTTTTGATTTATTTTTTCTTCAAAGAAGAGGCTTTATATAGCAAGGAAAGAGTTGGTTAGGACAGAGATTGATGATGAACCTGAGACAGAGAAAAGCTTTTACCACTGTTCCCTGTTCCCTGTTCCCTGTTCCCTGTTCCCTGCTATAGTACTCGAAGGAAAGGGCGCGGACATATCAAAAGCTTACAACTCAGACAACACAATATTTTTCCTTCTTTCCTAGATAACTAAAGCCTTCTTCCTTCTGCTTTAAACCTTAATTATTCAGTAAATTATGGAGTTTTTAATCATATACTCAAACTATTAAACTTTATCAATAAAGCCAAATAATCGTAACACTTCTATCTGAGAAACAGGGATTAAGCAAAAAAAAATCTTAATCTATTACAGGAAAAAGGTTTACCACAAAAAAACTAAGTCTAGCTAACTTAATATATACCTAAATCTGTCCTGATTAAGACCAACTGATTTTGACTTTAATCTATATTTAACTTGTCATTAGACTTCAGATAAGCTGAAGCTTTGTTGCAAAATTTGGATTTAATTTTCTTTAGTAAAAAATTCTAGATTTTATTTGAAATCAGAAACTTCTTCCTGATCATTTTTATTAGATACACCCCTTTGGATCTAGTTGGATCTAGAAAATATTTGAAAGAAATTTTAAATTAATCAGGAACCTATGGAAGAAGATTTAATCTACCACTTAAAATACTTGAATCCAAAATCTTAAAATACTAACTCTAAAATTAAAAATTTTAGTTTTTGCTTTGGGCCTGAAGATTTGTATTAGATTCAATAGGGGCTTTATCAAATTCTTCTCGGTTAGGAAATATGTCAAAAACTCGATCCATACTTGTTAACTCAAACAGAATTCTAACTTGTTCATTAATAGAACATACAACTAATTGACCTCCAGCAGCTCTAACAGTTTTGAGCGCTAAAACTAAAGCACCTAAGCCAGAGCTATCCATAAAAGTTACATCTTTAAAATCTATCAAAATAATATCTGCTCCAGCTTCAACTTGCTCATTAATTTCTTGGCGAAATTCAGTAGCCTTAGTGCCGTCTAAAATGCCATTAGGTTGAATATACTTAACCACAGTACTCATATTTTCTAGAAGCTATGACTCTAACTATTAACAAACCTAGCCTAGTATACCTCATTACTGAGATTAAGTCCAAGTATATTGATAAGTAACTCAAAAGTAATTACCATATAAGCTTTTCTGTTGTTTGATTTAATTGATAGGACTAACTTTGGCACGGAATAGTAGTTTACCTCCCTGTCGATAGCCAGTATAACGAACTTTTACCAGTTCTCCCTCTTGGGCAGACCCTTCCATTAGTTGATGTAACTGAGGGTCAAAAGGAACTTCTACTCCCACAGGAACGATAGATTCTACATTCCATTGTTGGATCAATTGCTCTACTGGACGTAACAAAGGTAATATCTTTGTTGCTGGTAAACGAGGATTTTGTTTAACCTTGTATACAACAGTGGGCCATTGTTGTAACCAAGATTCTAAAATTTGCAAGCTAGACTGCTGAAACTCCTGTGTTAAAAATTGTTTTTGTTGCTCAAAGTTTGCCTGGAGATTGCGATATTCTTGTTCTAATATTGATGTGGAAGTTGGTACTGATTTTTTGACAAGTTCGGGGGCAAAATTATCTAATAATTCTGTTAATGTTATTCCTAATGCTTGACTAATTTTGAGTAGAATATCTACTCGCATTTGTGACCCTAACCCACGTCGCAACCGAATAAGCTGCAATTCCGAAACCCCTGCTTTTTGACTTAATTCTTTAAAGCTAGAAATACTTGCTTTCTTCATCAGGTTTTGTAATTGGGAGGCATAGTTTATTGGAAAAGACTGATTCATTTCACCGGATATTAAAAGAAAAGAGTAGACTTTTGTGTCTGCTCTAGAATATATCACAATTACTCATTATCATTAAGTAGGTCAGCATTAAAAATTATCCTGATGATCAAGCACAAAGTGTGGGGTAAAAGGAATAAAATAGTAGTGTGTTTGAGGGACTTTACTTTTCATTACATACTAATTTTTTTCACCTTCTTACTGGCTAAAAAATTACTAGCATCTTAAGTATTGAACTTACTCAAGATGATTTTATGAAATATTTTGAGTGAGCACCATCAATTTTTTAGACCAATTTCAATTTAAAGTTAGCAAGATTCATTGTGATTGTATGCTAATTATGTTTATTTTTTAATTAATAAAACAACTTTATTTTGATTGTAAATGTGCTTCTAGGAACCACAAAAGTTTATCAATAGTCCGAGAAACTTCGGTATACAAATCGGATGTATCCGCATCTCCTAATTTATATGTTTTATCTATTCCATATTGGACTAATTTTGCATAAGTTGCGAAGCGGTCTGCTAATGCTATTTAAATAATCTTTTTCATCAATGATTTTATCAGGATATTCTTCTTAAATTGATTCAGAAGCAGCAATTCGAGCTGTCCCCATTGCTATCCCTCCCAAAGCTCTAACTCTTTCTGCAAAAATATCAATATATTCTTATAGTTCACCAGCCATTTGATCAAATAATTCATGTAATTGATCAAAATCCATTCCTTTAACATTCCAATTTCCTTGTTATACTTGAGTTTTTATACCGAGAATTGTTGCTAATGTATAGCGCTGTGCGCAGGCAACAGGCAACAGGTAACAGCTCATCTGGGGGAATAAAAAATCTATTCTATAATATCAGACTTTTAGCTATTGGACACCTCTTGTAATTTGTAAATATGCCAGCGCACATTGCTATATTGTTAAGAATACCCACTATTTTAGAACGTTTCTCTCCAGGTAAATCTATCCAATAATAGTAAATATTTTGCTTTCATTTTTCCTGATTCATATCGATTTATAATAATTAACTTCAACTAAAGGATAACAATGGAAAAATTTGATTTTTTAAAATTAATTATTCTTGTTAAAATTAACAAACTTATGCAAAATATTCCCAAGTTTAACTATATAGTAAGGAATAGAAAATAGGCAAAATTGGGAAAAAAATCAGACCGTATTTGATCCATCATTAGCATCAGTCCTCGGCAACTCTTTTCCGTGCTATACCTTGAAGTTCATCAAAGGATGAGAAAAAAAGGTTTAAGGTTTAAATTTATTTGATAGACTTGATTCAGGTGGCCAATTCAGCTATAGCAAGCAACAACCAACAGTTGTAAGACTCTCTAAAGGGTTCGCATTTTTGCCACAAGTCGGCGTGACCCCAAGACCGTACTAACTTATCGCGTCGGCGACCTCTGTCGGAAAGAAGCGCCACCAGGTCGCATATTCACAAACCTACCTAGCGTCTGGTAGTGCACTCGGTGTGAGTAAATAGACATCTCCTCCAAAAGAGGCAGTAGGCAGTAGGGAGAAAGAATTGATAATTTATGTGTGAGAATTGATTTGATTTTGAATTTTTACCAGATGTCTAATAGTTAAGAAAAAGATTTCCCTGTCTAGGGTTCATTATCAGTCTATGTCCTAACTAACTATTTCGCCTGTTATAGCTATTTATTTCTTGGCAAAGGTCAATAAACTTTGGTCTACTAATTAATTTGTTCATAATTAAATCATACTAATAGGGACTTTGCTCTCAAAAGGGGTATGTTAAGAGGTAATATCATGTCCGGTTGAATACTTATAAATAACGACGGAGGAGGACCGAGTCAGGATGACCGAGTCAGGAGGAAAGAAGAAGGGGTAGTGGTACATTTTAATGGTATAACCAGTGGGAGTATCTTGCTCCCGTTCTAATTATTTTTGTCACGGTATAGTCAGTGGGATCATTTTACTCTCTTTCTAAGTGTTGCTTGTCTCCACCTACCATTACTATGCAGGACTACCGAAGAAGGAAGAGGAGAAGAAAATTTTTGATCACTAATTAAACGGACATGATATAAAAGTTGTTTGTTATATCTACAGAGTCTTGATGTGATTTTATCAAGTATAGAACCCATTTGAGATCTATATAATTATGGTGTAAGAGTCTTTTCGCGCATCAATGAGTGAGGAAAAATCATATGAAGGAGTGTTGAATTTTTTGTATGATCTCTCCCCACATCTTCCCTCCTGTCTCCTGTCTCCTGTCTCCTGTCTCCTAGCTAAAAAAACTTGATATTTATGAAGATACGCTTAGGGGTTCTATAGCGCTGTGCGCAGGGAACAGGGAACAGGGAACAGGGAACAGGGGGAATAAATTGCCGTTTGCGCAAGCATTCCGTAGGAATCATATAAGACTTCTAGCTCTTTTGCCCCTACTACAATTTGTAAATATACCAGCGCTCATTGCTATATCTCCCGATGAGGGGGGGGAAAGGAAAAAAAGTGATAATTTATTTATCTACCTAAGAAGTATTTTTATTGATGAGAATTGTGCATTTATTTTGTATAGTTTAAACCAGAAATTTAAAATATTTATTTGACTAACTCTTAAGTTTGAGGGTCGCTCAAAATAATTAAATTATAAGTTTTTTCAATCTAGCTATTTTTAGCTACAATAGCTATAAAATAAACACTGTGGAGGTAAATAAAATTGCAGACTAAGATATATAAAAAATATTTCACTCACAAATTAATTCCGATTACAATATTGATAACAGCTTTACTGCTAGGATTATATAAAAGACCAGCAGAAGCTTTAGAAGAATCTAATAGATTGCTAAAAATAGGAGTCATACAACGATTTGGTACTAAAACTACAGATAAAATCACCCTGAGAGCTACTCCTGGAGATAAATTAACTTTAAGCTTTAAAACTCCAGTAGGAAAAGAAACTCTTACTACTGAAAAAGTTGAGTTGAAAATTAAGATGAGACCGCAAGAAAAAGCATTATTAAAAGAGCGGTTAGTTCTCAGTAGTCACCGCAGTTATGAAAATGCTGAAGAAGATGCTCAATTATGGAAAAATAAAGGAATAGATGTAGAAGTAACCCAACCCGGAAGATGGAAAGTTTGGGCAAAAAGAGAAGTTTATAAAACTCCTTTATTGCGACGCTGGTTACTAGAAAGTCTACAAGCTAATAGTAATACAAATGTATATCTCGATTTGGAAGTTCTCAAACAAAGACCCACAGCTTATTGGGAAATGAATGGCTATACTTATCATCGCCATGAATTAGATATTACAGCAGGAAAAGATATAATTCTCGTTAATAATCAATTTAACCAAGATACAGCAATACCAGAAGAACGACGTTATGCTGGCTCACTCAAATTACAACCGAATGCTTATGGAAGCTACACATTAGTAAATAATGTCCCAATAGAAACTTATATTCGGGGAGTAGTACCCCACGAATTAGGAGCTTGGCCACCAAAAGCATCCCTAGAAGCTCAAGCAATTTTAGCTAGAACTTATGCACTACGGAATTTACATAGGTTTGTAGCAGATAATTATGAGTTGTGTGCCAATACTCACTGTCAAGTCTACAAAGGATTAGATGTATACCCAGAAACAGATGAAGCAGTAGCAGCAACTAGAGGGAAAGTCCTGACTTATGAAGATGAGCTGATAGATGCTGTTTATTTTGCTGTTAGTGGTGGTGTGACAGCAGATTTTAACGATCTATGGAATGGCACTGAACGTCCATATTTACGACCTGTAGTTGATTCAGCTAATAATATCTGGGATTTATCTACAAATAGTTTAGCTGATGAACAAAATTTCCGTAAGTTTATGAGTCTTCAAAAAGGATTTAATGAAGAAGGTTGGATAGAGTTTCGTTGGCGCGAGGTAGTTAGTTTACCTGGTATAGTTAGCTATTTAAAGAGTTATTTTCGAGAGAAAAAAAGTCCTTTTGCTCAAATTGAAACTGTAAAAAATGTGGAAGTGACAGAGCGATCGCTAGCTGGTCGTGTTCTGAAAATGACTGTGGAAACTGATAAAGGAATTATAGACTTAAATAAGGACGAAGTACAAAATGCCTTTTGGGTGCCTTGGAGTACACTGTTTTATTTAGACCCTATATACAAACCCGATAAAACTTTGTGGGGCTATAGTTTTGTTGGAGGGGGATTTGGACATGGGGTAGGTTTCTCTCAGAAAGGGTCTATTAAGTTAGCTGAGTTAGGTTGGAGTAGCGATCGTATTCTCAGTTTTTATTTTCCTGGAACAGAGCTCCAACCTCTCAGCGAGTCCGTCACTTTTGGACAAAAATAATAGTAGCGATCGAGGCAACATATAGCGGTTTTCACTCATGTTGACTACAAAACTTCTGCCCTCTGCCTTTCCTAGATCATGCTGCACAGAAAGCATAGCTGCCTTTAAGCCAAAATCTCTGTATTTTACGTTAATGAAAACTGCTATAAGTGGCGTTGCTGAATAAATGTATGATTTCATACCAAATCTGGTTATCATGCACCACGTTTTTCGCCCTTCCTCTCTAACTCTTCAGAATAGCTGCCTCCACTATAGCTGCCTTACCCTGCTGTGGAGGAGGTGCGTTACGTAAAACTAACGCACCCTACTGGACTGTTTCATCTAAAATGGTGCAATAGAATAGTCAGCTAAAAGTGACTATTGGACTCACAAGCGATCGTTAAAAACAGACAACCAAAAACAAGCGATCGTTAAAAACAGACAGCCAAAAATAGACGTTCTGGACGCTCCACAACTAAAATAGTGGAATAGAATAGCCAGCAATATGAGGACAATAATTATGGGAAGA